>JACPXN010000126.1 GCA_016196515.1 Candidatus Omnitrophota bacterium
GATAGGGCCAGAGGCGGGGGTGACAACTTTGAGATTGTCACCTTCGTTACGCAAGGGGACAAGGACAAAAAAACGTCCTTGACCCGCCAGCCAGGGGATGATTTCTTTACCGACACTCTCGACCAGGCGCTTTTAAAAGGCGGCATCGACATCGCCGTGCACAGCGCCAAAGACCTGCCGCAGCATATTCCTGCTGGACTGGAAATTTTTACTTTGACCGAAACACTCGATGACCGTGATGCCTGGGTGGGCCCGTGCGCGTTCGCGGACCTACCCAAGGGTGCTAAGGTCGGCACTAGCAGTATCCTGCGCCAGAAACAGATCAAAGAGTTGCGTCCCGATGTTAACATCATTGACATCCGCGGCACCATTGAAGAGCGCATAGAATTGGTCAAACAGGGCAAGGTCAACGGTATTGTCGTTGCCGCCTGCGCTTTGAAACGCCTCGGCCTTGAAAAAAAGATCAAAGAAATATTCCCGTGGGAAGGCATGCCTTTGCAGGGACAATTGGCTGTGGTGGGAAGGACCAAAGATACGGCCCTGCGCAATCTCTTCAAGGCCATTGATGTGCGGACCCGGTATGGCAAGGTCGTCCTCGCCGGCGCAGGCCCCGGGGACCCGGATCTCGTCACGGTCAAAGCCGTCAAGGCCTTAAAAAAAGCGGATTGCGTCTTCTACGATTATCTGGCGGACACGCGATTATTGAATTACGCGCCAGGCGCCGAACACATTTACGCCGGAAAACGCAAAGGCAAACAGACATTCTCCCAGGAGAAATTGTCCCGCATGCTTAAAGAAAAAGCCATGGCCGGCAAAAACGTTGTGCGGCTCAAAGGCGGGGACCCGCTGGTTTTCGGCAGGGGAGCGGATGAAATAACATATCTGCGTTCTTACCATGTCCCCGTATCGGTTGTGCCCGGCATCAGTTCCGCCACCGGCATCCCGGCGGATCTGATGGTGCCCTTGACCGCCCGCGGTATTGCCTCGTCGGTGGCGTTCATCAGCGGCCATGAGGAAGGGGAAGGCACCGCCTATGCAAAACCCATCACCATCCCCAAGGCCGACACCATTGTCTTTTTAATGGGGCTGACCAAATTGGACATGATCGTCGCATCCCTTCAAAAAGCAGGATGGCCGGACACAACGCCCATCATGATCATCAGCAAAGGGACCCGTCCTGACGAGCGCATTGTCAAAGGAACATTGGCGGATATCAAGGCCCTGGCGGAAAAGTCCGCTTTGAAGCCGCCGGCTTTGATCATCACCGGAGCAACGGTCAATTTTTATCAAAATGTTCCGGACAAAAATATTTTGTATCTGGGCACCAACCCATCGCATTACCGCAAATTCGGCACTATCATTCATTGGCCGGCCATTGACATCAAACCCGCGTCTTTTGATGAAAAGCAGAGGAACAAACTCAAAAAAGACCTTGCCCGCGCCGATCTGGTTGTTTTGACCAGCCGTTTCGGCGTTGAATGTTTCATGAAGACCCTCAAAGGGGAAACATTCGCGGACAAAAAATTCGCCGCTATCGGCGCCCACACCGCGGATTGTCTTTTGGAACACGGCATCATCCCGTTCGTTGTGGCCCAAGAGGAAACCGCTCAAGGACTGTTCAAAGCATTGCTGGGCGTTGTGGATGTCAAAGGCAAACACATCCTTTTCCCGCGTTCGTCTTTGCCCAATCCTTTTTTGAAAGACGCTTTGACCGAAAGCGGGGCCAAGGTCATGGAATGGATCATTTATGAGAATATCAAGCCGCCCAAGAGGGATTTGCCTGACATCTCCATTGACCAGGTGATCTTCACCAGCCCTTCAACAGTGAAGAATTTCCTCGCCGATTATGGTACAATACCGGCTCATTGGGACATTTTAGCCAAGGGCCCTGTCACGGCCAAGGCCCTCAAAGAGGCCGGCTATCAACCAACAGCCCTGTTAACATAAAGGTAAAAATGAACAACCGCTTCCGGCGCCTGCGTGCATTCAAAACATTAAGGAAAATGACGGCAGAAACGGCCTTGACCAGCCATGACCTTGTTCAGCCATTCTTTGTCATTGAAGGCAAAGGCAAAAAACAGGCCATTGACGCCATGCCGGGCATTCACCGCTTTTCCAAGGACCTTTTGCTCAAAGAGCTTGATGCGTATGTCAAGGCAGGGGGCAAGGCAGGCCTTTTTTTCGGTATTCCTTCCCAAAAAGATTTAAAAGCCGCCTCGGCCGTTGACCCCAAAGGCATTGTGCCGCAAGCCGTCAAAGCCATTAAAAAACATTTCCCTGACTTTTTGGTCATCACCGACGTGTGCCTCTGCGCCTACATGAGCCATGGGCATTGCGGCGTTGTGCAGAATGGAAAAATAGACAATGACAAAAGTTTGCCCATTCTGGCCCAGTCCGCCCTGGTGCATGCCCAGGCCGGCGCGGACATTGTGGCGCCATCCGATATGATGGACTTTCGCATTGCCGTCCTCCGCAACAAATTGGAAAAAGCCGGACTCGTGGACACTTGCATTCTGTCTTATGCCGCCAAATACGCCTCGGCGTTCTATGGGCCTTTCCGGGACGCGGCCCATTCGGCCCCGGAATTCGGCGACCGCAAAACCTATCAAATGGACCCGGCCAACAGCCGCGAAGCGCTCAAAGAAGCCCGCCAGGATATCAAGGAAGGCGCGGACATGGTCATGGTCAAGCCCGCCTTGGCGTATCTGGACATCGTGTCCCTGCTGCGCCGGGAACTGACCGTGCCCATCGTGGCCTACAATGTCAGCGGGGAATACAGCATGGTCAAAGCCGCGGCCAAGAACGGCTGGGTGAACGAAAAAACCATTGTTCTAGAAATCCTGACCTCTATGAAACGCGCCGGCGCGGATATCATCATCAGTTATCACGCAAAAGATGTCCTTCAAAAATTCCTCTAAGATATTCGCTCAAGCCAGCCGCGTCATGGTCGGCGGGGTGAACAGCCCGGTGCGCGCGTTCAAGGCCGTGGGCGGAAATCCTTTTGTGACCGACCATGGCAGTGGAGCACGTATTTTTGATGTGGACAAAAATGCCTATACGGACTACTGCCTGTCCTGGGGCGCTCTTATTTTAGGCCACCGTCATCCCCAAGCCCTCAAAGCCGCCCAAACCGGCATCGGCTACGGCAGTAGTTTCGGCACCACCACCAAACCCGAAGTTGAGATCGCCCGATTCATCACCCAACACGTGCCGTCGGTTGACATGGTGCGTTTTGTCAATTCCGGCACCGAGGCCGCCATGAGCGTCCTCCGTTTGGCGCGCGGGTTCACCGGCCGCGACAAGGTGGTCAAATTTGACGGCTGTTATCACGGCCATTGTGATGACCTTTTGACCACGGCCGGTTCAGGGGTTGCCGGTTTACCGGCATCATCCAGTCGCGGCATACCAGCCAGCCACGTACAAAATACTTTTAGCTTGCCTTACAATGACGTCAACGAATTGAGCATTGTCCTGGACCGCCATTGGAAAGACATTGCCTGCGTCATTGTTGAACCGGTGGCCGGCAATATGGGTGTTGTCGTGCCCGACCGCGAATTTTTAAAAACATTGCGGACCCTGACCAAAAAATACGGCATTGTGCTCATCTTTGACGAAGTGATGACCGGTTTTCGCACGAATTTGGGAGGAGTGCAGGCGGATCTCGGGATCATCCCGGATATGACCTGTTTGGGCAAGATC
>JACPXN010000027.1 GCA_016196515.1 Candidatus Omnitrophota bacterium
CGAGAAAGTCATGGACATCCAGCGCGCTTTGGGGTCTGACATGGTCATGCCGCTGGATGAATGTTCGCCCCATCCCTGCGAGCGCAAAAAAGCCATGCGCGGTTTTAAGCGCACCACGGCCTGGGCCAAGCGCTGCAAGGATCATTTTTACAAAACCGGTATGCATGAGGCAGGCCAGCGTTTGTTCGCCATTGTCCAGGGCGCGGGCCATGAAGACCTGCGCCGTCAAAGCGCCGAAGAACTGGTCGCGCTGGACTTAGACGGTTATGCCGTCGGCGGGGTCAGTGTCGGGGAAACGGTCACGGAAATGTTCGAGGCCCTGGGCTGGACCATTCCTTTTTTACCGGCGGACAAGCCGCGGTATTTCATGGGCATCGGCCTGCCGGACCAGATCGTCAAGGCCGTGGGGACGGGCATGGACATGTTCGACACCTGCGTCCCGACCCGTTACGGCCGCCACGGCAGCGCCTTTACAAGCATCGGCAAATTGACCATCCGTAACGGTGGATTCGTCAAAGATTTCCGTCCGCTGGACGAGGAATGCGATTGCCCTGTTTGCACAAATTACACCCGCGCCTATCTCCGCCATTTGCTTAATCTCAATGAGATCACCGGCGTGCGTCTGATGAGTTATCACAATGTCTATTTTTACGTCAAGCTGATGGAGCGCATCCGTGTTGCCATTGAAGCCGACCATTACGAAGAGTTCCAAAAAGATTTTTTAACGAAATATCATTCAGAGTTACAATAAGCCATGCTGAGATTCGACATCATCACCATTTTTCCGGACATGTTTGAGGGGGTCTTGCGGGAATCCATCCTCAAACGCGCGCAGGATAAAAAGAAAGTTGTTTTTCACGTCCACGACCTGCGCAAATATTCAGCGGACAAAAAACACCGCAGGGTGGACGACCGTCCTTTCGGCGGGGGGCCGGGCATGGTCCTGTCGCCCCAACCGCTGTTTGACGCCGTGCGCAAGATCAAGGGCAAACGTTCGGCCAGGGTCATTCTCATGTCCCCTTCCGGCAAACCGTTGACACAGGTGCATGCCAAACGCCTGGCGCAGGAGCGCAATCTCATCATCATTTGCGGCCATTATGAGGGCATTGACGAGCGCGTACGGCTGGCGCTGGCGGACGAGGAGATCTCCATCGGCGATTATGTCTTGACCGGCGGGGAGGTCCCGGCCATGGCCGTGGCGGACGCGGTCACGCGGCTTGTTCCCGGTGTCTTGGGCAAGGAAGCATCGCTTCAAAATGAATCGTTTGAGGACAACATGCTCGAGTGTCCCCATTACACCCGGCCGGCAAATTTTCGTGGCGCAAAGGTGCCGGCTGTGTTATTATCTGGCGATCATGAAGCCATCAAAACGTGGCGTCGTCGGCAGGCCTTGGCCAAAACGAAGAAGGTCAGGCCGGATTTATTGACGTAGGGGGTTTGGAAATGGGTGCCGGTAACATTGAAAAGATCAAAATGCTCGACGATCAGCAGGCGCGCAAGGACCTGCCCGTGTTTGACGTCGGCGATACGGTCAAGATGAAGATCAAGGTCAAAGAAGCCGACAAGATGCGCATCCATCCTTTTGAAGGCGTCGTCATCAAAAAAACAGGCCGTGGTTTGGCCTGTGCTTTTACGGTGCGCAAAATTTCTTTCGGTGAAGGCGTGGAGAGGACGTTTCCCATCCATTCACCGGTCATCGACAAGATCGAGGTCGTGGCCAAAGGCGTCGTCAAGCGCGCCAAATTGTATTATTTGCGTGATCGTTTAGGCAAACAATCCCGCGTGAAAGTTGACCAAGGCGAATAAAATTTTTCCCCTGTCGGACCATGAAACGGAAGCCCAAAACCAGGGCTTCCGTTTTATTTTCGGCATTGACGAGGTGGGCCGGGGGCCCTTGGCCGGTCCGGTGGTGGCCGCGGCCGTATGCCTGACATCGTCTGATTTTTCTTGTCCCATCAACGATTCCAAGAAAATGACGCCTGTGTTGCGCGAGCGGGCCTTCCATGAGATATTCGAAAAAGCGCACGTGGGGATCGGGATCATCAGCGAAGCCGTCATTGATATTGTGAATATTCTCAACGCGTCTTATCTGGCCATGGAAGCCGCTGTGGTGGATCTGGTGAGCCGCATGCCGTCGGAGGTCAAGGGCGGACGGGATTTTAAAAAACAGGTCATGCTTTTGGTGGACGGCAACCGGTTCAAGTCCGCCTTGCCGTACAGGTATAAGGCCATTATCAAGGGAGACGCTCGCTGTTTGTCCATTGCCTGTGCGTCCGTCATTGCCAAGGTCACCCGCGACCGGGCCATGCAGTGTTATGACCGTGTTTTCCCCCAATACGGGTTTGGCCGGCACAAAGGATATCCGACACAAATGCACCGCGAAGTCCTGCGCCGCTGCGGGCCGTCCTTGATCCATCGCCGCAGTTTTAAAGATGTGGGATAATCCCACTTGTTATTTATCCCACCATGTGGTATATTTGAAGCAAAGGGAGGGTGTCTATGAAAACAGAAAATACCACGATCACGATCAGGGAGAAGTTTAAGTCGGCCGGTGTTCGCACGCTGGATTCAAAAAAACGGGTGAGCTTGGGTGATAATGTGTCTAAAAATATGAAGATTGATTCATACGAGGTTCTTGTTGGCGAGGAGGGGGACATCCTCCTGCGTCCTATGGCGCATGTTCCTGCCCGCGAACGCTGGATTTACGAGAACCCGAAAGTTTTAGCGGCCCTCAAAAGGGGGTTAGCGCAGGCCAAAGCCGGTCAAGTCACCAGAATCGATGATATAGGTAAATTCCTGGAAGATTTATGATGTTCAAGTTGATCCTTTCCGATGAGACCAAAGCGGCCTTGGCGGCGCTTAAACATACTCCTCATTTGTCTGCGCAGTTTAAGGCGGTTTCAAAAGCCTTGGTATTATTACAGGACAATCCGCGTCATCCAAGTTTACAGACCCACAAATATCATGCCATGTCAGGTCCGCAGGAACAGGAGGTTTTTGAGGCCTATGCCCAACAGCATACGCCCGGCGCATACAGGATTTTCTTTTACTACGGTCCCGGACGGCGGGAAATAACCGTTTTTGCCATCCTGGAGCATTCATGATCTTTGACCGCAATGAGGACGGTAATTTTAACATTACCGAAAATACGAACCTTGCGACCTCTGGGTATGGCCTTATAGACCCGACGAATTTCTCCCCATTCCCTAAAAATCCGGTCATTGCCAGATTTTTTAAACAAATCGCTTGGGTAGGGTCATTGAATTATTGGAAGAGAAACAAAAGCAGGAAGGGCCGAGGCCTTGACTTATGCTTTACACGGTGGGGAAGTTTTGTTATATTAGCCCGTTTTAGTCGGGCCATTAGCTCATCCGGTAGAGCGACTGACTCTTAATCAGTAGGTGGCAGGTTCGAGTCCTGCATGGCCCATATTAAAGAATTTCTATAAGTTACAGGACGAGAACCTGAAAAGGGGTTGTTAAGGGGAAAAACCTTTTCCCCTTAAGCATGCGGATCAGTTTGACGGAGGGGTGTGACAGCCCCGTAAAAAGCCCGAAGGGCTTATACGGGACGCCAGAAGGGGAACCTATGGTTCCCCTGATGGGGAGCGAGACGAGTCCCGACGGAAGTCGGGACGAGCGAGCGACGTTCGATTCCTGCATGGCCCATATTTATTATGGATTATTCCCGCGACATAGATAAGTTGCGCCACAGCTGCGCCCACGTCATGGCCCAGGCGGTCAAGGAACTTTGGCCCGAGGTCCAGGTGACCATCGGCCCGGCCATTGACGCCGGTTTTTATTATGATTTCGACAAAAAAGAGCCGTTCACCGACCAAGACCTGCGCAAGATCGAAAAGGTCATGGCGCGCATCGTCCGCAAAGACCTTGCGTTCAAGCAATCGTCCATGCCCCGTCGGAAAGCCATTGATCTGTTTAGCTCTATGAAAGAAGATTACAAGGTCGAGATCATCGAGAACCTGCCCGACGCCGAAGTGTCCATTTTCAAGACCGGCGAGGAATTTTTGGACCTGTGCAAAGGCCCGCACGTGGCATCCACGGGTCTGATCAAGGGCTTTAAACTTTTGTCGGTGGCCGGCGCTTATTGGCGCGGGGACGAAAAACGCCCCATGCTCCAGCGCATTTACGGCACCGCGTTTTTTACCCAAAAAGAACTCGACTCATATTTGAAAATGCTCGAAGAGGCGCAAAAGCGCGACCATCGCAAGATCGCCACCCGGCTGGATTTGTTCCACATTTATCACGACACCGCCGGGGCCGGGCTCATTTTCTACCATCCCAGCGGCGCCATGCTGCGCAAGACCATTGAAGATTATGTGCGCGAAGAGCATTTGAAGCGCGGATATGACCTGGTCTATACGCCCCACATGCTCAAAGGCAAATTGTGGGAAACTTCCGGCCACGCCGAGCAATACAAAGACAATATGTATTATTTTAAGGTGGACCAGGAAGATTATGCCGTCAAGCCCATGAATTGTCCCGGGCATATCCTCATTTACGGCTCTCACGTGCGTTCCTATCGCGATCTTCCCATCCGTTATTTTGAACTGGGCACGGTGTACCGTCAGGAAAAGGCGGGGGTCTTGCACGGGTTATTGCGCGTGCGCGGTTTTACCCAGGATGATGCCCATATTTTCTGCCGGCCAGACCAGATCAAGGACGAGGTCGTGGCGGTGTTGGATTTTGTGTTTGCGGTCATGGAGGATTTCGGTTTCAAAGACCTGAACGTCGAACTGTCAACGCGGCCCGAGGGTTCCATGGGTTCGCGGGAGAATTGGGACAAGGCCACCTGTGCGCTCAAAGACGCGCTGGAAACCAAAAAACTCAAATATGGCATCCATGAAGGCGAGGGCGCTTTTTACGGCCCTAAGATAGACATCAAACTCAAAGACGCCATCGGCAGGCCATGGCAATGCGGCACCATCCAGTGCGATTTCAATTTGCCCGAGCGTTTTGACCTGCATTATATCGACGAGAACGGTCAGCACGCGCGGCCCATCATGCTGCACCGGGCGATCCTGGGCAGTCTGGAGCGTTTCATCGGCACGCTCATCGAGCATTATTCCGGAAATTTTCCGCTGTGGCTGGCGCCCCGCCAGGCGGTCATTATCCCCATCAGGCCAGAGCAGGAAGAGTTTGCCCTGGGCGTCCATGAAGCGCTGATCAAGACGGGCTTACGCGTTGTCCTGGACAACCGCAATGAATCCTTGGGGAAGCGTATCCGCGAGGCGTCGGTCAAGAAAATCCCCTACCAGATCGTGATCGGCGCCAAAGAAGTTGAGACGGCTCAAGTCTCCGTGCGCAGCCACGCGCAGGGTGATTGGGGGTCCATGACCGTGGAAGCGCTCACAGTCCGCCTGTCCCAACAGATCATTGACAAGACATAGGATTTAGAGATAATAGAACACCTTTAACACTTAAACTTAAGGAGGGACAACTATTCTAAAGCAGATCCGAATCAATCAGCAGATCCGTGCGCGCGAAGTCCGCGTGATCGGACCCAATTCAGAACAATTAGGCGTTGTCACCATTCAAAAAGCTTTGGAACTTTCCAATGAATTCGGTCTCGACCTCGTGGAGGTGGCCCCCACCGCTGCCCCGCCGGTGTGCCGCATCATCGATTTCAGCAAATATAAGTACGACCAGGAAAAGAAAGAACGCCGGGTCCGCAGAAGCCAGCACGTGACCCATTTGAAGCAGATCCGTCTCAAGCCCCATATCGGCAACCATGATTTGCAGATCAAAATGGACCAGGCCATCGCTTTTTTGTCCAAAAAGGACAAGGTCAAGATCAATCTGGTGTTCCACGGCCGCGAAATGAGTTTCCGCGACCAGTGGCGCTCGGTGCTCGACAGGGTTGTGGCCATGACTTCAGCGCACGCGACGATCGAAAAAACACCGCTGGCCGAGGGACGCATCGTGTCCATGGTGTTGGCACCCAAGGCGGATACTAAATAAAGCAGGAGAAAGGGGCCAACCATGGGGATCGGTCGAAAGGGCAAGTTGAAAACCAATAAAGGCGCCGCCAAACGTCTGCGTATGACCAAGAGCGGTCTTTTCAAAAAGCGAAACGCGGGCCGCCAGCATATTCTGGGCAAGAAAACACGCAAACGTAAACGTCAATTGAGGAAAGATGGATATCTTTCTTTAATTGACGCGAAGCGCATCAGGAGGTTGTTGCCGTATGGTACGCATTAAAACAAACGTTTATTCTCACAAACGCAAAAAGCGCGTTTTGAAAGAGGCCAAAGGCCAGTGGGGTGAGCGCAGCAAACGCTACAAAGAAGCCGCCAAGTCCCTGATCGCCGGCAAACAGTATGCCTATTATGACCGCAAGAAGAAAAAGAGCGATTTTCGTTCCCTGTGGATCATCCGCCTCAACGCGGCCTGCCGGGAACTGGGTGTCGCTTACAGCCGTTTTATCAACGGCTTGAAGATAGCCAAGATCGCGATCGACCGTAAAATTTTAGCGGACATGGCCGTAACAGCGCCGGATGCCTTTGCTAAAATTGTTGAAATGGCTAAACAAGCGAAGGCCTGCCTGCCGGTAGGCAAGGTGTGATGTGGAATTTTCCGCAAATCCTTGATCAGGCCAGGAATGATCTTGCCTCGGCCGATGATGCATCCTCCCTCGAGGCCTGCCGTTTAAAATACCTCGGTAAAAAAGGGCTTGTCCCCGCTATTTTCGATTCCCTGTCTTCGGCCTCGCCGGAAGATAAACCCACCATCGGCAAAGGGGCCAATGATCTGCGCGTCTTGGTCACGGCCCTGCTCAAAGAAAAAACAAAAGCCTTGGGCGCGCTGGGGGGCGGCACGCCTTGCGCAAGGCCGGTGGACCTGACCATGCCCGGTGTCGGGCCTGCTTTGGGCCATCGGCATGTCCTGACGCAGACCATGACGGAAATTTGCGATGTTTTTGAACGCATGGGTTTTGTGGTCGTGGAAAGCCCGGAGATCGAAACAGAGTTCAATAATTTTACCGGTCTTAATATCCCCATTGACCATCCTTCGCGCGACGCGTTCGACACATTTTATCTGGAAGCCAATGACCCTGCCGCCAAAGGGCGCAATCTGCTTTTAAGGAGCCATACGTCTCCGGGGCAGGTGCGGGTGATGCGCGATCATCAACCGCCTTTGGCCGTCATCATTCCCGGGCGCGTCTACCGTCCCGATGCCGGGGACGCCAGCCATTCGTTCATGTTCCATCAAGTGGAAGGTCTTTTGGTGGACAAGGACGTCAAATTTTCCGACCTCAAAGGATTATTGTCTGAATTCTGTCGCCGCTTCTTCGGGCCGCAGGTGAAGATGCGTTTTCGTCCGCATTTTTTCCCGTTCACCGAACCGTCGGCCGAGGTGGACATTTCCGCGGACATTTTCAAAGGCACCCTCCGCAAGCCGTGGCTGGAGATATTGGGATGCGGCATGGTCAACCCCAAGGTGTTCGAGGCCGCCGGGTATCCCTGCCTGTCCGGCAGGCAGGCGGCGGGTCAATACACAGGCCTGGCGTTCGGGATGGGTGTTGAACGCATGGCCATGCTCAAATACGGCATCAAGGACATACGCTTGTTCTACGAAAACGACGTGCGGTTCCTGAAACAATTTTGATATAAATTCATATGCGATTATCAATCAATTGGTTAAAACATTACGTGGACCCGAAACTGTCCGTTGACGAGCTTGCGCACCGGCTGACCATGGCCGGGCTTGAGGTGGAAGGCGTGCATGCCGCCGGAGCAGACACGGTGCTGGAACTGGAGATCACCCCCAACCGTCCTGATGTCTTAAGCGTGTGGGGCATGAGCCGCGAGATCGCGGCCATGACAGGCAAGTCCTTGGCGTTGCCCAGGGTCAAAGCCTACAAACCGACGAAGGATAAAATTTCCATTGCCATTGAGGACAAGAAGGACTGCGGCCGTTATATCGCGACCCTGATGGAAGGGGCCGTGATCGCACCCTCGCCGGCAGAGACCGTCCGGCGTTTGTCCGCCGTTGGTCTGCGTCCTGTCAATAATGCCGTTGACGTCACCAATTTTGTCTTGATGGAAAGCGGCCAGCCTTTGCATGCTTTTGACTATGACAAAATAGCCGAAGGCAGGATCATCGTCCGTCGCGCCAAAACGGGCGAGCGTATCGTGACCATTGACGGCATTGAACGCAAACTGGACCCGTCCATTTTAGTGATCGCCGACGCGCATAAGCCTTTGGCCATTGCCGGTGTCATGGGGGGCACCTGTGCGCAGATCACGTCCGCGACGAAAAATATCCTTTTGGAAAGCGCTTGTTTCGATGCCGGCCTTGTCCGCCGTGCCAGCCGCGCGCTGGGCTTACAAAGTGAGTCCTCTTACCGTTTCGAGCGGGGAGTGGATTTTGAAGGCGTGTTGTTGGGCGCAAACCGCGCGACAGACCTGATTTGTTCTTTGACCAACGCGCGCGTCACGCGCCGCACCGATTGTTTCAAGACCGTGGCGGCGTCCCGAAGGCCGCTGGTCGTCGGTGTCGGCGATATTGAAGGGCTTTTGGGCACGCGCATTGCGCCGGCCAAGATCAAGATGTTCCTGACGTCTCTGGGGTTCACCCTGCGGCCGTCGGGTAAAAATATTTTCAGAGTGACGCCGCCGTCGTGGCGCGGCGATATCAAAACCGTTGCTGACATTGTCGAGGAAGTGGCCCGCATGGCGGGGTATGACCGTTTGTCCGAAGGCCTTCCCGTCATCAAAGCCGTCAACATCCGCGTTGATCCAAGGCCGCGTGCCGTCAAGGAAGCTGTGGCCCGGGCGCTGGTAGCCCATGGTTATTTAGAAACTGTTACATATTCTTTGATGGGACAAAATGACCTTGAGAAGACGGGTCTTGCCGGCACGCCGGTGCTGGCGCTGAAGAATTACCTGAGCCAGGAATACAGTATATTAAGGCCGAGCTTGCTGCCGAGCATGCTGGCGGTTGCCGCCATGAATTTTGGCCACGGCCAGAAATCGATGCGCTTTTTTGAAATGGGCAAGAGGTATTTTGAAGGCGCAGAGCGCTGGACCTTGGCGATCTTGATGGCAGGGAAAAGAGACCGGGATTGGCGGGATGACCGCGAATACGACGTCGAGGTTTTCGACTTAGGCCTTGAGCAGGTCTTGCGGCAGGCCGGGATAACCGGCGTGGATTGGGGCAAAGGGACGTATGGAGGATTAGATCCCGATATAACGGCACATCTGAAATTGAATGGGCATGCGATCGGGGCGCTTGGCAGGGTCCTGGGCAGTGTTTTAAAGAATTGGGACATCGGTATCCCTGATGTCTATTTTGGAGAGATCGACCTCGAGGCGCTGTTTATCCTGCCAAAACCAGAGGTCAAATACTCTCCGGTTTCGGTATTCCCTGCTATGCGCCGTGATGTCAGCATTGCCGTCAGAAATGATGTGCCGTATGCCAGGATCAGAGACTTGTGTTTACAGAGGGACGGCGGCATATTGACCGGCATGCATTTGATCGAGCAATATACCGGAGAGAAGATCCAATCCGGCTATCGAGGATTGGTGTTTTCTCTGACATACCAATCCAATGACCGTACCCTGCGCGAAGAAGAAGTCAATGCCGTGCACCAGAATATCCTCGATGCCTTAGTCCACGATCTAGGCGCCACCCTCCGATAGTCCTTCATTGCACTCTGTGCGTAACGTGTTATAATAATAATTGTCCCTGCGGTGTGCGTTAGGACTGCGATGTATTGAACCACAAAACAATACAACGGGGGCCGGTCACCTGTGTCACGCCTTAGGCGGACCCATATCGGCCACCCACCTTGAGAACGATGGTTCTCATTACACCAGTCCGACGGCATAGCGGGGACTAAATTCGTCCCGATGTAACGTCGGTACGAATTTATCCTGCGAAGCTCAAACACGAAAGTTTTTGAGCGAAGCAGGATCTCCACTATGCCACCAACCAATTTATTTTCTTCCGACCTTCCCGTTGACAGCAAGGATTCTCCCTTAAGCGCCCGGATGCGTCCGCATTCATTGGATGAATTCGTGGGGCAAAAGCACATTTTGGGCCCCGGCAAACTGTTGACCCGCGCCATTGAGGCGGACCGCATTTCTTCGCTCATCCTGTACGGCCCGCCGGGTACGGGCAAGACCACGTTGGCCTTATGCATTAGTCATAAAACCCAAAGTCATTTTGAGCGGCTCAACGCGGTGGCTTCCAATGTTGAGGAAATACGCCGTGTTCTGGCCGGCGCCCAGAACCGCCGCAGGACCACGGCCGGCCGGACCATCCTTTTTATTGACGAGATCCACCGTTTCAACAAAGCCCAGCAGGACGTGCTCATGCCGGACATCGAGGAGGGCAACATCATCCTCATCGGCGCCACGGTGTTCAATCCTTCCTTCGCCCTCGTCGGTCCTTTATTGTCCCGTTCCCTGGTCTTTGAACTCGGGCCCATCAGCAAAGAAGACATGCTGGTGTTGCTGCGCCGCGCTTTGGGCGATGCCCAACGCGGCCTTGGTTTTCTTAACGTCCGTCCCGAACCCGGGGCCCTGGAATTTCTGGCGGAAATTTGCGACGGCGATGCCCGCCGGGGGCTCAACGCTTTGGAAGTGGCGACTTTAAGCACGCCCAAGAATTCCGACGGGGTCGTGCCGTTGACCGTGGCTGTCGCCGAGCAGTCGGTGCAAAGAAAACAGGTCCATTATGACGCCGACGGCGACGCGCATTACGACACCATCTCGGCATTCATCAAATCCATGCGCGGCTCTGACCCGGACGCGGCTTTATACTGGATGGCCAAGATGCTTCATGCCGGGGAAGACCCGCGTTTTCTGGCCCGGCGCATCTGCATTTGCGCCAGCGAGGACGTGGGCAATGCCGACCCGCAGGCCCTTGTGCTGGCCACAGCGGCCATGCAGGCCACGGAATTCGTCGGCATGCCGGAAGCGCGCATCATTCTGGCCCATGCCGCGCTTTATGTGGCCTGCGCGCCTAAGTCCAACGCGGTTTATTTAGGCATTGATAAAGCCCTTGAGGATGTTCGTCAAAACCGCACCCGGCCCGTGCCGGCCCCGCTTAAAGACGCTCATTACAAAGGCGCCGAAAAATTGGGCAGGGGGCAGGGATACAAATATGCCCACGACTATCCCGGTCATTATGTTGAGCAGGAATACATGCCGCATCCCGCGTCCTATTACCAGCCGACCGACCAGGGCGACGAGGCCAGGATCAAGGAACGCCTGGCCCGCCTCAGGCCAAAGCAAAAATAAATTTAGATAAATCGCATTTCGCATTTTTATTTGACAAAGCCATGATTAGGTTGTAACCTTACTGTCAGATGCATTGAAAGGGCAAAGACGTCCTCTCTTAAAACAATGACGTTTTGGGAGAGGATTTTTTATTGACTCAAACGAAATGTTTGAGTCATCTCGAGCCAACAGGCGAGAGATCTTCATTGGACGATGACGCCCAATTATTTCCCGTTGAACGGGGGATGATTGGGTTTTTTATTGATTCTTGAGTGCCTACAAAGGACGGATATGGATAAGAAGAAAATTGTTGTGATCGGCAACGGCATGGCCGGGGCCAGAGTGGTCGAAGAAATTTTAGGGAGGGTGCCGGGCCGTTTTGATTTTGTCATGTTCGGCGCGGAACCTTACGGCAATTATAA
>JACPXN010000028.1 GCA_016196515.1 Candidatus Omnitrophota bacterium
GATTCCTCGTGGTATTTCCTGCGTTATGTTTCCGCCCGCGATGAGCGGCAGGTGTTTGACAAGGCGGATGCCAAATACTGGATGCCGGTGGACCAGTATGTTGGCGGCATCGAGCACGCCATTCTGCATTTATTGTATTCACGGTTTTTTACAAAATTTTTTAAAGACTTAAACCTGATCGATTTTGACGAGCCGTTCACGCGCCTGTTGACCCAGGGCATGGTCCTTAAAGGAGGGGAGGTCATGTCCAAGTCGCGCGGTAACACCGTTGATCCCGACGAAGTTCTGTCCAAATACGGGGCGGACGCTTTGCGTCTGTTCATCCTTTTTGCCGCGCCCCCCGAAGACCAGCTGGAATACAACAGCGACGGGTTGGAGGGCGCCTGGCGGTTCCTTAACCGCGTGTACCAAATGGTGGAGAAACGTTACCAGAAAACCAACACGGCCTATGCCTTCAAAGACCTGCCGGGCCCGGACCGCGACCTGGAACGTGAACGCCATCGGACCATCCAGAAAGTGGGACAGGCCCTGGAGGAGGGAGATTTTAAGTTCAACACCGCCATCAGTCAGATGATGATCCTGGCCAATGCCATTGACAAACATAAAAGCGCTGCGTCCGCGGTGGTGGACCAAAGCATTGAGACCCTGGTGCTTTTACTGTCGCCATTTGCTCCGCATGTTTGCGAGGAGATGTGGCAGATGATGGGCAAAAACGAGCCCACGATCTCTCGGGTTGCGTGGCCCGGTTACGACGATGACATTTTGGTCCAGAGCGTTGTCACCATGGTTGTCCAGGTCAACGGCAGGGTGCGCGGTCAGTTCGCAATTCCCGCCGACGCCTCCGAGGCACAGATCAAGGCCATTGTCCTGGCCGACGCCAACGTGCAAAAATACGTCCAGAACCTGCCGATCAAGAAATTCATCATTGTCCCTCGTAAGATCATCAGCATTGTTATTTAAGTTTTTTCTTGACATACACTCAAATTTCATTGAAAATTGAGTGTATGCAATACATCCAGCGTACCGTTGAAAAAACCATTCGCGCGGCCTTGGCCCGGAATAAAAGCGTTTTGCTTTTAGGAGCCCGTCAAACGGGCAAGACCACGCTTTTGTCACGGTTTAAAGGAGATTTTAGTCTCAATTTTGTTCGCCCCCAGGAACGCCAGCGTTATGAACAGCGTCCGGAATTGTTGACCGGGGAAATCGAAGCCTTGGCCTCAGGCCGTAAAAAGCCCATCCTGGTCCTGTTGGATGAGATCCAGAGGGTCCCGCAACTGCTGGATGTGGTTCAGGATTTGATCGACCGCAATGTCGCCCGTTTTGTTTTGACAGGCTCATCCGCCCGTAAATTGCGGCGTCATTATGCCGCCAATCTGCTGCCGGGACGCGTGGTCGTCGCGCATATTGAACCGCTGTCCATCGAAGAATATCCTCAACAGCCATTGTCTGAACGGCTGCTGTACGGCTCTCTTCCAGGGATCGCGGTCATGGCAGATGCCAGGCACAAGGAAGAGGATTTAAGATCGTATGTCGTGACTTATCTGGAAGAAGAGGTCAGGGCCGAGGCGTTGGTCAGGCGCATGGGCCCTTTTTCCCGTTTTTTGGAAATGGCTGCGCTTGAATCCGGAAAGATCATCAATACCCGGAAAATATCCCAGGACATTGGGGTGGCGCATACGACGGTGGCGGCATATTATGAACTTTTGGAAGATTGTTTGATCGCCAAACGTTTTGACCCGTTGACGCAAAGCCGGACACGCACGCGTTTGATCAAATCACCCAAATACGTGATCTTTGATCTGGGATTAAGACGATCATGCGCCCATGAGCCTCCGGTTCTGCATCCGACCCTGTGCGGCGATTTGTTTGAACAGTGGGTAGGGCTGGAATTGTTCAAATATGCGGAAGTTTCTTCGCGGCCGTTTTCAGTGAAATTTTGGCGGGACCCGGCGGGTCCTGAGGTGGATTGGGTGCTTGATCACCATGGAGAATACGTTCCTGTGGAAGTGAAGTGGACGCAAGCTCCGTCATTAAAAGACGCAAAAAGTATTCATGTTTTCCTAAAAGAATACAAGAATTCCAGTCACGGGTATATCGTTTGCCGGACCCCGCGGGCGGTGAAATTGACTGACCGCATCCTGGCTGTGCCATGGCAGGATTTAGGCCGCGTGGCCACGGGGAAAAAATTTATTTCTTCGGCCGCGTGAGAAACTACGATTTGACTTGCCATGGATAATATGAAATACTTACTTCTATATGAGATTTTACGCCGACCTGCACATCCATTCCCATTTTTCCCGCGCCACCAGTAAGAATTTAGACCTCGAACATTTGTACCTCTGGGCCCAATATAAGGGCATCCACGTCGTCGGCACCGGTGATTGCGTGCATCCGGGCTGGATGAAAGAACTGGAAGAAAAACTCGAGCCCGCTGAAGAAGGGTTTTTCAAACTTAAGGACAAATTTGCCAAGTCCATGGACGCGCAAGTGCCGCCGGCCTGCCGCGCGAACGTGCGTTTCGTACTCACCGTTGAGATCTCCAACATTTACAAGCGCCTTGATAAAGTCCGCAAAGTCCACAATCTGATCTGGTTCCCATCGTTTGAGGCCGCCAAAAAAGTGCAGGACAAATTGGAGGCCATCGGCAATATCAAATCCGACGGCCGGCCGATTCTGGGACTGGATTCGCGCGACCTTCTGGAGATCACCGTTGAGGCCAACAAGGACAATATTTTTGTGCCGGCCCATATCTGGACGCCGTGGTTCTCGGCGCTCGGCTCCATGGGAGGGTTTGACCGCATGGAAGATTGTTTCGCGGACTTGACGTGTCACGTCTTTGCCGTTGAGACCGGGCTTTCATCCGACCCTTTGATGAACTGGCGGTTGAAACAACTTGATCCGTTCATTCTGGTGTCCAACTCCGACGCGCATTCGCCGCCCAAACTCGGGCGCGAAGCCAATATTTTTAACACCGAATTCAGTTATCGCGGCATTCTCAACGCGCTCAAAGATCCAAAGGACAAAGGTCTCGTCGGCACCCTGGAATTTTTTCCGGAAGAAGGCAAATACCATTATGACGGCCATCGCGTTTGTCAGACGCGTTTGCATCCCAAGGAGACCATGGCCCATAAGGGCCTGTGTCCGGTGTGCGGCAAGCCGGTCACCGTCGGGGTCATGGCGCGCGTGGAAGCATTGGCCGACCGTCCTGAAGGGGAGAAGTCCCCGCGCTGGCGGCCGTACACCAGTTTGGTCCCTTTGCCGGAACTCATTGCCGAAGCCAAGGACGTGGGGCCTTCCAGCAAACAGGTTCAGGAAACATTGATGAACATGCTGGCAAAATTGGGAAGTGAATTCCATATCCTGATGGACGCCCCTGTTGATACGATCAAAAGATCTGCCGGAGATATTGTTGCCGAAGGCATTGCCCGCATGCGCCAGGGCAAGGTGACGATCGTGGCCGGTTATGACGGCGAATTCGGCACGATCAAGATCTTTTCCGACAAGGAACGCCAACGCATCGACCGCCAGTTGGCCCTCTTTTGATGGTTCGACGCGCTTCGCTTGCTCACCATAAATGAAAAAACCGCAGGACCTCAATGATGCCCAATGGCAGGCCGTCACGCATGACGGCGGGCATCTGCTCATCGTTGCCGGGCCAGGCACCGGCAAAACCCACACCTTGACCTATCGGATCGCCCGTTTGACCGCACACCTTGCCGATGACCAGCGCGTTTTGGCGGTGACGTTCACCAATAAGGCCGCGGACCAGATGAAAGAGCGGCTTGAACAAAAGGGCCTGCCTACCGGCAAGGCAGGCGTGGACGCCGGCAAATTCTGGGCGGGAACATTTCATCGTTTCTGTGCGCAGCTGTTGCGTCAACAGGCCCAACATACGGATCTGCCCGACAATTTTCAAATTGCCTTGCCCCAACAGATCACAGCCCTGGCCAAGGACATATGGCCGGACAAAACCATGGCCCAGCGCCAGGCGGCTTTGGAAAGTATTTCCTTGATCAAATCCACCCGGCTGGCCCTTGATCCCGACGCTGATTTTAGGACGTATCACCGTTTTTTGCGGGGGAAAGGGCTCATCGATTTCGACGATATTTTGCGTGAGGCACTGATCCTGTTGGAAAATAACGGCGAGGCCGCTGACGCGACGCGGCGGCAATACCCGTTCGTCTGCGTGGATGAATACCAGGACATCAACATCGTCCAAAACGCTTTACTTAAAATTTTAAGCCGGGACGGCGTGGTGTTGACCGCGATCGGCGATCCGGACCAAAGCATTTATGGATTTCGCGGCAGCGAAGTGAAATTGTTCCATCGCTTTACGGATGATTTCCCTGGCGGGACGCGTTTGTATTTGAATGAGAATTACCGCTCGGCGCCCAATCTCTTGCAGGCCAGCGGCCAGGTGATTGGGCAGGGCGGGAAACAGGACAATTTCCAGCTGGTGGCCCAGATCCACAGCGAGGGCCGTTTGGTCGTGCATGAGGCGGCCACGGACCGCTCCGAGGCCGAATATATCGCCCATGAAATTGAAAAAATGGTCGGCGGTTTGAGTCTATTGTCCAACTTTGTCCGCCGGCATGGGCATGTCCCGCGTACGTTTGGGGACATGGCCGTCCTTTACCGGTTGAACGCGCAAAAAATTTGTCTCATCCAAGCGCTGGAACATTTGGGCATTCCTTACCAGGCCTCGCCAACGGCGGGGCAGGCGGGACAGGCCCTTCGACCTGGCTCAGGGCAAGCCGATGACGCGGTTTTGCGCGCGGCGGAAGAGACCCTCGACTATAACGTGGAAAAGGTTTCGCTGTTGACCCTGCACGCGGCCAAGGGTTTGGAATTTCCCGTTGTTTTTATCACCGGATGCGAGGAGCATTTGTTGCCTTTGGATATCGAGGGGATGACCGGCGACAGGCAAGAAGAGCGGAGATTATTTTACGTGGGCATGACCCGCGCCAAAGAGTTTTTATTTTTGACCCGCGCCGAGCGCCGTCAATTGTTCGGCAAAGGGATGTTCAATGGTCCTTCGCCGTTTTTGGCGGACATCGAGGAAGAATTGAAGGCCTATGAGGCCGGCCGCAGGAAAAAAGTCAAACCCGCCCTTGCGCCGGACCAGCAGATGAAATTATTTTAATGAGGACATGACTTACGTCAAGCGAAGCGACGTAAGTCATATGTCCGAATTAACCCTGAACCGACTGCGAAGCGTTCAGTCTGGTTCAGGGTTGACATAACCCGTTCTATTTCTTATACTATTTTTGCCGTTCCCCGCGGCGTAGCCTGCCGGCAGGCAGGTTTCTTCCTCAATTCCCCCTTGTGAACTTCATCCATGTTTGTTTTGACCCCGCAGGAGCGCTCGGTTTTGGCCTGGCTTTTGACCATTTGCCTCGTTGGGACCCTTGTGACCATCGGATTAAAGAAAGACGCGAAGATCGTGCGTTGGGTCAACACCGCGCGCCTTGCCCATCCCAACGCCCCGGTTTCCATCAATACAGCCACATCTCAAGAATTGGACAAAGTCCCCGGCATCGGCCCCAAGACCGCCGCCAACATCATCGCCGCCCGCAAGGCCGAAGGCCCTTTTCGATCCCTGGATGATCTGCGCCGCGTGAAAGGCATCACCAAGAAGAATTTTTCCAGGATCACCGGACATTTGCGCTTATGAAAATGCATCGCCCATGCCTTTGGCTGTCCCTGGCTTTGGCCTCCGGTATCATCGCGGGTGACCGGACGTTTTTGCCTTTCGCGGGGTGGCTGTTCCTGTTCGGTCTTGCCTTGGCCGCATCGTTTATTTTTCAACGGGCGGTCATTTTTTATATGGCCGTGTTTTGTTTGGGCGCGGTCCTGATCCAGAACGTTTATTTTTTGCCCGCGGATGATATGGCCCGGCTTTCGATCCGGGAGCGCGCAAATTTTAGATCCGTTGAGGGCATTGTGGATTCGGATGTGCGCGTTATGACCGGACCGATGAGTTCCAAGCGGATCTTTGATCTGCGGGTCGAACGGATCAAGGTCGGGGAGACCTGGGCCCCCAAGAAGGGAAAGGTGCAGGCGCAGGTCTATGAAGACATCCCCGTGATGTATGGGCAGAGATTACGCTTGGGCGGGGGCTTGCATACGCCTTACGCAGGCAAACCCGGGGAGAAATTTTCTTACAGGGATTATTTGCGCCGTCAGGGTATTTTTTGGATCTTAAGCGTCGGTAAAAAGAGCGGTGTTCAGATTGTCGGCAATGGCTTTGGCAACCCGTTTGTCGCTTTGTCGCTCAAGACACGCGAGCACACCAAGGCCGTTTTAAATAAATATCTGGCACCCGACGAGGCCGGGGTGATCGCGGCCATGCTGGTCGGGGA
>JACPXN010000029.1 GCA_016196515.1 Candidatus Omnitrophota bacterium
ATTTTCTCAAAGGCCCGGTGCAGATATCCGATCTCAACGTCAACACCTTTGATCTTCTCGCCTTCCAATTCCATGATCAGGCGGATGACACCGTGCATCGCCGGGTGCGAAGGGCCTACGTTCAACAGCATGTTGCGCGTCTGGGTGGCCATATTTCTCCCTATGTCACCCCCGAATGTTTCTGTCGGGGGTCCAGCCATTAGTGTTCTGGATTCCCGACAAAAGATTTCGGGAATGACATTGCTTCTAGTTCTGCGGTCCGATGAGCGGTTGACGTTTGTTAAAAGGATAATCCTTGCGCAAAGCATGCCCCTGGAATTCTTCATACATGAGGATCCGTTTCAAATTCGGGTGGCCTTTGAATTGAATGCCGAACATGTCCCACACTTCCCGTTCATACCAATCAGCGCCCGGCCAAAGGCCTGTCAACGTGTCCACTTCGGGGTCCTTCTCGTCCACAGGGACCTTGAGGCGGAGCCGATGATTATGTTTGAGGGAGTAAAAATGGTAAACGACTTCAAAACGGAATTCTTTTTGTATTCTTCCGCCGGCAAAAAACAGATAATCCACCGCTGTCAGGTCCATCAGGAAATTGAAATCCAGTTCCGGCGTTTCTTTTAGGAATTTGGCGACGGTTCGTAAGGCGCCGGGATGAATGACAAGCGTTTCATCCCCTCTGAAAGCGTGGGTCTCCACGACCTCCTGTGAAAATCGTTCCTGGATTCTTTGTAAGGGCGTCATGCGGATTCTATGTGTTTGATCCTTCGATTACACTCAGGATCAACCCTGAGCGTAGTCGAAGGGTTGATATGCTGCTCAATGGAATATCCTTGTTGTAGTTCGGCGGGCCGGCCTGTTTTGGTACGCGGGTCATACAAAGTCCTGGATTGCTCTCCCTTTTGGATCTTCTCCTGGAGTTTCATCAAGCCATCAATGACGTTCTCGGGACGGGGAGGACAGCCGGGGATATAAATGTCCACGGGAATGATGGTGTCAATGCCCATGACGGTCGCGTAATTGTCGTAAAACCCTCCGGTGCACGTGCAGACCCCGAAAGCCACCACCCATTTCGGTTCGCACATCTGGTCATGAATGGTCTTGAGGACCGGGGCCATTTTGTGGCTGATGGTGCCGACCACGAAAAGCACGTCCGATTGCCGGGGGGAAAAACGCGGAAAACCCGCGCCGAAACGGTCCACATCATAGTGAGAGGCGGCGGTGGACATATACTCCATACCGCAACAGGCCGTGACGAACGGGTATTGAAAAATAGAAAATTTGCGCGCCCAGCCCAGGGCGTCTTTGATCTTGGAAGTCAGAAAACCGGTCGGGGAACTTAAAAAAGACATACGCTTACCCCCACTCTAACGCTCTTTTTTTCCAAACATACCAGAAACCCAGGACCACAAATCCTAGGAAAACCGCCATCTCCGCCAGCCCGAAAACGCCCAATTCCCGAAACAGGACGGCCCAGGGAAAAAGAAAGACCAGCTCGACGTCAAACACGATAAAAAGCATGGCCACAATATAAAAATGCACGGGCACGTGCCCTCCGGGCAAGGCAAAGGGCTCCATACCGCATTCAAAGGGTTTTGATTTCGCTTCACTGGGGACCTTGGGGCTAAGAAGCTTCGGTATGACCAGCAAAAGCGCCGGGATGGCCAGCGCGCAGAGGAAAGCGAATAGGATCGCAATATACTCTATCATTTGATTAATTTAAATAATAACGAACGAATAGTCAAGAATTTATAAATTTTCAAGGATCATGTCCACGTTGACATAATCTTTGACTAAGCGGTGGGCTTCATGGATCTTGTCCTTGTCCGTCTTCTGGATCTTGCAGGTGAGGCTTTCAATGGCCGCGGCAATGGCGCCATAAACGCGGCCCTGCAAGTTCTCTGGGCCGGAAAACACTTTCAGGTCCAGCCGCTTCTTGATCTGCTCAACCGTGGGCGCGCTCAAGAGTTCCGTTTCCGGGATGACGCCCAAAAGCCGTATGCCCTTATTGGCCAGTCCCTTGCCGACGATGTTCTTGATCTTTTCTAATTTTTCCGGCATGACCTTGTTGACGACAACACCCAGGATCGGGACCCCGCGCAGGTCAAAGAGGGCCTTGTTGAGCATGATCTCGTCAATGCTGCGGCCAATGCCGCCCTGGGACACGATGATGACGTTGGAACCCAAAAGCGCGGCCACGTCCGCGTTGGAGCAGTCAATGACCGCGCCCACGCCCGCGTGGCCGGTCCCCTCGACGATGATGGCGTCCTTGGCCTTAGTCAGGATATGGAACGACTTTAAAATCCTTTCCTGAAGGGTCTCCTTTTGGGGGTTGAGGATGTATCTCTCGGTGTAGCCGCGGCCCACGGTGATGGGGCTCATGTCATTGATGCGCTTGACGCAGTGATAGACCTCGCCGATGAGATAGGAGTCCTTGTCCACCGGCGCGCCGCCGATGGAAACGGTCTCCTGTCCCACGGGCTTCATGAACGCGGTCTTGATCTTGCGTTCCTGAAAATTTTTGTACAGCCCCAGCGCCAGGGTGGTCTTGCCCGCGTTCTGGTGGATGGCGGAAATGAAGATGTTCTTCAATTTTTTCATACCCTGATTGTCCCCTTTTCCGCGTTCCCACAAAGTGAGTACGGAAGAACCAAAACATCCTTGGAATAAAAATACGGCTCTTCAACGGAAGCAATCAAGGCGCCAATGCCGCATTGTTTTGGGTAGGCTTCGCGAAAAGCCACAAGACCGCGGATGTCTGCGGAAGTGATCTTTGCTTTACATTTGATCTCAACCGGCAAGAGAATTCCATCCCGCTCTATCACTAAATCCACTTCAGCACCGCTGTGCGCGCGCCAATGAAAAAAATTGACCGGCGAAACAACAGCAGAAAACATCCTCTTGATCTCTAAGACAACGTGTGTCTCAAATATGGCCCCCAAGAGCGGCTGTGTGGCGAGCGCCTCGGGGGATGAAACACGGGTGAGATAACAAGCTAATCCCGTGTCGGTGAGGTAGCCTTTGCCTTTATTGCTCAAACGCTTGACCGAATTTCCGTGATAAGACGGAAGTTCAAACCACTGGTAAGTCGCTTTTAAGATGTTCAGCCATCGCGAAGCAGTTTGCGGGGTGATCCCCAGCTCCCTACCCAGATGGCTATAATTAACTTCCTGCGCGGTCAACGCGGCAGCAAGGCCAAAAAATCGACTAAATGTTTGCTGATCGGAGACCTCCGCGATAACGCGGATGTCCCGCTCCACATAGGTGCGGATATATGACTGAAAATAATCCGCTAATAGATCATCCGGCAAGTCTAAAGTCCCCGGATAACCGCCCCTCCAAAGCATTTTAAAGAGACCCGCGCGTGCTTGCACGGCGCCGGAACGTCTCAATTGATCCAATGAAACCGTCCCTTTGCCCGCACGCAGTATTTCCTCAAGCCAAAAACACAAGGCAGGACCGGATCTCCCAAGGCGTTCCGGCACGCTCATGGGATCCATATCAACAACGGCCGCGCGGCCGGCCATGCTCTCACTGATGGACTTGATGACAGAAAGATTTTGCGATCCGGTCAAGAAAAACTGCCCCGGCGTGCGATCTTGATCGATCTTCTTTTTGATAATGGGCAGCAATTCCGGCGAATATTGGATCTCATCAAGGATGAGCGGGGTTTTGTTTTGCTGAAGGAAAAATTCCGGGTCCCGGCGCGCGCCGAGATCATCGGTCACCGGATCAAAAACGATATGCCGGGCATTCTTCCCGAAAAGGTAAACCAAAAGAGTGCTCTTGCCAACCTGGCGGGCACCGGTAACAACGATCACAGAGAAATGTTCTTTTAATTTTTTAAGCTTGGATTCAATGATCCTGTGGCGATATTTCATGCTTGAATTATAGTGTTACCATCATCAAAAATCAAGCAAAATATTGGTGGGCTCGGTGTTTGGCCTCATCGGATAAATTACTTGACAACAGTAATATATCCGGATATATTATCTTATATATGAAAATCGTCCGAAGACATCTCAACATGGATCTGCCAAAAGGGAAGTCCGCCTTCTTATGGGGTCCGCGCAAAACCGGTAAGAGTTACTGGGTCCGGCATCACCTGCCCCATGCCTTGCTCCTCGATCTGCTGAAGACCGACATTTTCGCTGATTTTTCGTCGCGTCCATCCCTATTAAGAGAACGTTATCAGGACCACAAAGACCTTATTGTCATTGACGAAATACAAAAAATTCCATCCCTGCTCGATGAGGTGCATTGGCTTATTGAAAACAAAGGATCGTCATTCATTTTAACGGGCTCCAGCGCGCGGAAACTCAAGCGCGGTCACGCCAATCTTCTGGGCGGCAGGGCATGGCGAAAGACCATGTGCCCGTTGTCCTTCAGCGAAGTGGAGGGTTTTGATCTCGAAAAAACAATGACCTCGGGTCTTCTGCCGCCTCACTTTCTTTCCCCTGATCCGGTGGAAGATCTGCGGGCCTATGTGGCGGATTATTTAAAAGAAGAGATCGCGGCAGAGGCCTTGACGCAAAACATACCCGCTTTTAGTGAATTCCTGCGCGTGGCCGCCGTCTCCTCCAGTGAGCTCATCAATTACGTCAACATCGCCCGTGAAACCGGCGTGTCCCACAACACCATCCGCACGTATTTCAGCATCCTTGAAGACACGCATTTGGGATACCGTCTGGCGCCATGGAAAAAATCGATCAACCGGCGCATGATCCTTACGGAAAAATTTTATCTATTTGACGTTGGTGTGGCCAACTATCTCGCCCGACGCCAGCCAAAGATCGGAAGCCCTGAATTCGGCAAGTCCTTCGAACATTTTATTTTGATGGAATTGTACGCGTACAAGGCCTACCACCAGCCGGACCTGCCTCTGACATACTGGCGTACCAGCGCCGGTTATGAAGTGGATTTTATCGCCGGCGACAAAGAACTGGCGATCGAAGTCAAAGCATCCCGGCGCGTGCATGAAGGTGACCTTCGTTCGTTGAAAGCATTGCTGGAAGACGGCCCTGTGCGCAAAGCGTGCATTGTCTGCCTCGAAGACGAGCCCCGGCGCATCGCGGCACATATTGATGTTGTGCCGTGGAAAATGTTCCTCCAACGACTCTGGAACGATCAACTATTAAACTAAGGAATAGTGACAATTTGCCACATTGCTCCCAACCAAACCCGTCTGCTTGGACGTGGAAATGATCAAGCCCCCTGCATCCTTATTCTTGGATATCTCCTGCCATTTGACTAAAGATTTGGCCTTTCCATAATCAATGGTCGAAGACAGCTTTATTTCAACCGGATAAATTTTCTTTCCGGTTTCAATCAAAAGATCAATCTCTAAGCCATCTGTACTGCGATAGTAATACAGAGAACACGGATCAACCAGCGCGGAAAACCGTTTATAAAACTGAGACACGCAGGCCGTTTCAAAGAGCGCGCCGGCCATGGGCCCCTGAAGCGCGTGGTCTTCCGTCTGAAGCCCGGACAGATAACACACAAGGCCGGTATCCATAAAATAGCATTTGGACGACTTGATGATCCTCTTGCCGAAATTCTTATAATACGGCATCAAAAGAAAAACCAGTCCGCTTGCCTCCAAAAATGTCAGCCATGACTTAATGGTCGGCACGGAAACGCCGATGTCCCGCGACAACGTGGAGCAATTCAATTCTTGTGCCGTGCGGGCGGCTAAAAGCCGAATAAAACGCTCAAAATCATGAAGGTTTGACCGCTTGACGAGCCCGCGGATATCCCGGTCAATATATGTCTGAAGATAACTGGAAAACCAGAGTTTACGGGACACTTTCTCATTAAGCACGACTTCCGGATACCCGCCTTCTAAAAACCAATGTCCCAACGAAACGTTTTTTGCCGGCAACTTCCGGGGCCGCATCAAGTCCTCGACAAAAACTTCAGCGGTACTCAAATGCGGACGCAGCGTCTTTTGTATCTCCTCCAAAGACAAAGGATATAAATGTAAAATGGCAATGCGCCCGGCCAAGGTTTCGCCGATCCCCTTCATCAAAGCCCATTGCTGAGAACCGGTAATGACCCATTGCCCGGGCTTTTTGTTTCTCTCAATGCGGGCTTTAATGTACGGTAAAAGGGCCGGCGCGTTCTGGATCTCGTCGATAATGACCGGCGGCGGATATTTCTCCAAAAAGCCGCGAGGGTCCTCAATCGCCAAAGAACGGACATCCGCTTCGTCTAAAAGAACGTAATTGTATCCCTTGAGAAATGTTTTCGCAAGAGTGGTCTTGCCGCAACGGCGAGGCCCGCCGATAAAGACCGCCGGAAA
>JACPXN010000127.1 GCA_016196515.1 Candidatus Omnitrophota bacterium
ACCTTCACCTCTTTTGGAAATTCATATTCGATCGGGTGACTGAACCCTAAATTCATAACAAGTTTATTGCCCTGCACCGCGGCACGAAAACCGACGCCCTGGATCTCCAATTGCTTGCGATGGCCGTTCGTGACCCCCTCGCACATGTTGACGAGGATGCGCTTGGTGGTCCCGTGATTAGACCTGCTCTGTTCAGTGTCATTGAGGCGATTGACGAACAGCTGATCTTCCTTATGTTCCAATGCGACGCCGGAAGGGATGTCCATGGACAATTTTCCCCTGGGCCCCTCGATATTGACCTTGGCCGCGTCGAAATCGACCTTGACGTTCTTGGGCAGGACAACGGGTGTTTTGGCAATGCGTGACATAATTTTATCCCGTAGGGACGCGATTTATCACGCCCGCTTCATGACGGGTTCGATGAATCGAACCCCTACCATATATAACAAACCACTTCGCCGCCGATCTTCAACTTCCTGGCTTCGCGGTCGGTGATGATACCTTTGGATGTGGACAGGACTGCCGTACCCAAGCCGCTGATGACGCGCGGGATGCGGCCATTGTCCGCGTACACACGAAGCCCGGGACGGGAAACGCGTTTTAATCCCATGATGCCGGGCTTGGTGTCCACGTATTTCAAATACACCTTCAGGATCCCCTGCTTGTTGTCCTTCAAAAGGCGGTAATCCTCGATATAACCGTCGTTCTTGAAAATGCCCATCACCCGCTCCAGCAGTTTTGAAGCGGGAAACTCGACGGTTTCCTTGCGCGCCCTAAGGGCATTGCGGATGATGGTCAATGTATCGGCGATCGGGTCGGAAACAGACATCACCAGCTCGCTTTCTTGATACCCGGGATCTCGCCTTTCCAGGCCAGTTCCCGAAAGCAAATGCGGCAAGTGCCGAAACGGCGCAAAAATCCGCGCGAACGACCGCACAATCCGCAGCGGTTATGCCGGCGGACGGAAAATTTCGGTTTCCTTAATGATTTGTTGACCAGCCCTCTTTTCGCCATAAATTCCTCTACGATCCCTGTTTTGTAAATGGCATGCCCAATAACTGCAATAATTCCAAATTTTGTTCCTGGTCCCCGCCTTTGATGACAAAGGTGATGTCCATGCCCTGAACGCGATGGTCACGCGCGCCGGCATCGATCTCCGGAAAGATCGACTGGTCGCTGATCCCCAGCGTGTAATTGCCGCCGCGGTCAAAGGCCTTGCGGGAAAAACCGTTAAAGTCGCGGATACGGGGCAAGGACACATTGACCAAGCGGTCCATGAATTCATACATGCGCCCACGGCGCAGCGTCACCTTACAGCCGACGGGCAGGTTCTCGCGCAATTTGAAGTTGGAAATGGCTTTCTTGGCGCGGCGGACCATCGGTTTCTGGCCGGTGATCGTCGCCAGATCATTGGCGGCACGGTCCAATATCTTCACGTCGGCAATGGCCTCCCCGACGCCCATATTGACCACGATCTTTTCAATATGGGGAACGGCCATGGGGTTCTTGATCCCGAACTTCTTTTGCATGGTCGGGATGACCTCCTTACGGTATTTGTCCTGCAAACGCGGGATCATATCGCTTCACCGGTTTTTCTGACAACACGGATCTTGCCGCCGTCCTTAAGGACCTTGGCGGAAAAACGCACGGGCTTATTGGTCTTTTTGTCGAAGAGCATCAGATTCGCCATGGACACGGGCTTTTCCAGTTCGATGTAACCGCCCTGGGGAGTGGTGTCGCTTTTGCGCACCGATTTTTTGACCACGTTGATGTTCTCAATGACGGCCTTGCGTTCTTTCGGCAGGACAGACACGACCTTGCCGGTCTTGCCCTTGTCCTTGCCCACCATGACCATCACCAGATCATCTTTTTTGATACGAAGCATCTAAACCACCTCTGGTGCTAAAGAAATTATTTTCATGTATTCCATATTGCGCAGTTCGCGCGCCACGGGCCCAAAGACGCGGGTCCCTTTGGGATTGCCGGCGTCGTCGATGATGACCACCGCGTTGGTGTCAAAACGCACATGGGTGCCGTCGGGCCTGCGGATCATCTTTTTGGTGCGCACGACGATGCCCTTGGCCATGGTGCCTTTCCTGACCGCGGCATCCGGAGCGCTTTCCTTGATATTGACCCTGACGATATCGCCGACCTTGGCCCCCATTTTACCTTTGGCTTTGAGAACGCCGATCACAGAGGCCTTGCGGGCCCCGGTATTGTCGGCAACATCCAAAATGGTCTTAAGCTGGATCACTTGACGACCTCGCGAATGATCCAGCGCTTGTCCTTGGACAATGGCCGGGTTTCCATGATGCGCACCACGTCCCCCGCCTTGGTCGCGTTGGCCTCGTCATGCGCCTTGTACTTCGCAAAACTGCGCACGGACTTTTCGTACTTGGCATGCTTGCTGACCCACGACACCCGCACCACGCGGGTCTTGTCCATCTTGTCGCTGACAACAACAGCCGTTAACAGGCGGCGGTTATTTCTTTCCATGGGACTTTCTTTCGTTTAAGACCGTCAGGATACGGGCAATGTCTTTCTTGGCCTTCTTGAACAACGCCGGTTTCTCGACACGGCCCAGCTGACGCTGATTGTTGAGGCCGAAGAGTTCCTTCTTGATCTGCTTTTCCTTGGCCGCCAGATCTTCGACAGACAGGTCTCTCAACTCTTTGGTCTTCATATGCGATCCGCCTTTAGTGACCTTCACGCGTCACGAATTTCGTTCTGAGCGACAATTTAAAAGCGACCAAGCGCAGGACCTGTTTGGCGAAATCCGCCGGAACACCGCCGAGTTCAAAAATGATCTTGCCCCGCCTGACCACCGCGACCCAATGGTCCAGGTCCCCTTTGCCCTTGCCCATGCGGGTTTCCGCGGGTTTCTTGGTGATGGACTTGTGCGGGAAGGCGCTGATCCACAATTTGCCGGTGCCGCGCAGTTTACGGGCCACGACAACGCGGGATGCCTCCAACTGGCGCGCCGGGAGAAACCCGTTCTCCAGGGCCTTGAGGCCATATTCACCGAAATGCATCTGGCTTCCGATAACGGCGATGCCGCGGGATTTCCCCTTTTGGCTCTTGCGGTACTTGACTCTTTTAGGCATCAACAACATAAATGAGCACCTGACTTGACGTCGGCCTTTAGGCCGACGTCAAGTCAGCCTGTGCGAATTTATCCCGCGAAGCGGCCAAATGAAAATTTTGCCGCGTAGCGGGATTTCCTTAAGAAGCTTCAGGCACAACAGGAACAACCGGCGCTGCGGGCTGGACCGGGACCGCGCTCTGCAAGGCCGCTTGGGCCTGCTCCTCGATCTCCTGCTGGTCTTTGATCACGTCACCCTTGTAGATCCAGACCTTGACACCCAGTAAACCATAGGTCGTCAACGCTTGTGCGAAACCGTAATCAATGTCCGCGCGCAGGGTCTGTAAAGGGACCTTCCCTTCATGATATTTCTCGGTGCGGGCCAGTTCCGCGCCGCCCAAACGTCCGGCGCAGCGGATCTTGATGCCTTTGGCGCCGGCCGCGCGGGCCTGTTCAATGGCGCGCTTCATGGCACGGCGGAACGCCACGCGTTTCTCCAACTGGAACGCCACGCTCTGGGCCACCAATTGGGCGTCAACGGACGGGTTTTTGATCTCCTGAATGTCTATTGCCATCTCGCGGCTGGTGATCTTGCCCAGATCAGCGCGCAAACGGTCGATGTCAGCGCCCCGCCGGCCGATGATGACGCCCGGACGGGCAGAATGGATACGGACCTTGATCTGTTCGGCCAAACGCTCGATCACAACCATGGATACCGCGGCCTGCTTGAATTTTTCATTGATATATTTGCGGATCTTGAAATCTTCCCGGATATTCCTGGAATAATCCCTGCGTTCAGCGAACCACAGGCTGTGCCAGTTCTTGGTAAACCCGAGCCTCAATGCTAATGGATGAACTTTTTGTCCCAATGTAATATCCTTTGTAGGGGCGTGATTCATCACGCCCGTCAAGGGACGCAATAAATTGCGCCCCTACGTTTTCAAATCCAATTCAATGGTCAAATGCGTGGTGCGGCGCAGGATCGGGGTGGCGCGGCCGAAAGATGCGGCACGAAAACGCTTCCAGGCGCCGCCGTGATTGGCCGTGATCATCGAAACATACAACTGCTCCTGGGCCAAACCTTTTTGTTTGGCATTACTGACTGCGGAGTCAAGGACCTTCTTCACGAAGGAAGCGCCGCCCTTGTTGATCTGGGCCAAAAGGGCCTGGCTCGTCGGAACGTCTTTGCCGCGGATGGCGTCGATGACCTGACGGACCTTCATGGATGAAACTCTCAAAAATTTTGCATGCGCGGCGGCTATCATGGAATGTCCTTATTTCTTCTGCATTGCTTTCTTGGCCTTGACGCCGCCATGCTGTTTGAACGTGCGGGTCGCAACGAACTCGCCAAGTTTCAAACCCACCATGTTCTCGGTGATGAACACCGGCACATGCTTGCGGCCGTCGTGCACCGCGAACGTGTATCCGACGAAATTCGGGATGATGGTGGAACGGCGCGACCAGGTCTTGATCGGCTGGCGCTGGCCGCTCTGGATGACTTTGTCGAAGCGGCGCATCAGAGATGCCTCGACATACGCGCCTTTTTTAATGGAACGTGACATGGTTACTTTGCCCTTCTGGCGACGATGAATGGATCGGAATATTTCCGGCGCTTGCGCGTCCTGAAGCCCTTGGTCGGTTTGCCCCAAGGGGTGACCGGATGCGGGTTGCCTTGCGGCGCCTTGCCTTCGCCGCCGCCGTGCGGGTGGTCCACAGGGTTCATGACAACGCCGCGCGACTGCGGACGGCGGCCCAGCCAGCGGCTGCGGCCGGCCTTGCCGATCGCGATCGACCCATTTTCCACATTGCTCAACTGCCCGATGGTGGCGCGGCAGTCCACGGACACCTTGCGCACTTCGCTGGACGGCAAACGCACATGGGCCATGGCCCCTTCGCGCGCGATCAATTGGGCGGAGGTGCCGGCCGAACGGACCATTTGGCCGCCCTTGCCCGGTCTTATTTCAATATTATGTACACCGGTCCCCAGGGGGATCTTCCCCAACGGCATGCAATTGCCGGCCTTCATTTCCACGTCGGTATCGTCGGTGCTGACAACCGTCTCTCCCGCTTTCAAATCGAGCGGGGCCAAAATATAGGCCCTGGTCTTGTCGCTCTTGTACTGGATCAGGGCGATGCGCACGGTGCGGTTGGGGTCATATTCAATGGCCAAGACCTCAGCCGGATCATCCACGCGGCTGCGCTTGAAATCAATGACGCGGTACATACGCTTGTGGCCGGCCCCGCGATGGCGCGAGGTGATGCGGCCATAAGAGTTACGGCCGCCGCTTTTCTTCAAAGGCAGCAGCAGGGACTTTTCCGGCTTGGCCTTGGTGATCTCGGCAAAATCGTTGATGAGCGCGTGGCGCACGCCGTTCGTTGTCGGTTTAAATCTTTTGAGTCCCATCACACAGCCTCAATCTTCTGTCCCTCTTTCAGGGACACAACCGCTTTTTTCCAACCTGTGGTGTAACCGCTCCTTAAACGCACGCGCTTGAGTTTGCCGGACACGCGCCCGGTGTTGACGGAGGCGACCTTGACCTTGTAAATTTCCTCAACCGCGCGTTTGACGTCGATCTTGGTCGCCTCGGGAGTCACGCGGAAACAATACTTGCCCTGGCTTTCTAAGGACGTTCCTTTTTCCGTGCGCACGAGCGCTTTTAAAATATCGTAGGCGGTGATCATTGGATCCTCTTCAATAACGTCTGCATCGCCATTTTGGTGACCAACAGCGCTTTATGATCCATGATATCCAGCGCGTTGACGTCGCTGGCACGCGATAAGGTCACGCGCTCGAGGTTACGGCCGGCCAATAATGTCTTGGCGTCAGCCCCGTCCAGGACGACCAGAACGCGGCCCTGGACCTTGACGTCCTCAAGGATCTTGGCAAAATCCCTGGTCTTTCCTGAAGGAACGGACACGCCGTCCACGCAAACCAGATCATTGCTTAAAAATTTGGCATTCAGGGACTCCCGCAAAGCCGCGATACGCACTTTCCGGGGAACGTCAAAAGAAAAATCGCGCGGCTTGGGGCCGAAGACGATCCCGCCTTTTTTCCACAACGGCGAACGGTTGGAGCCCGCGCGCGCGCGGCCTGTGCCTTTCTGGGCCCAGGGTTTTTTGCCGCCGCCGGAGACCTCGCCCCGGTCCTTGGTAGAAACGTTGCCCTGGCGCCGATTAGCACGGTACATGACCACGGCCTGGTGAATGACCGCGTCGTGGACATGGACGCCGAACTGCTCTTTGGGCAATTTAACGCCGGCACTTTTTTTCCCTTCAACATTGACAACGGCTAATTCCGGCATATCATCCTTATTTCTTCACGATTTTAACGGCAGAGGCAGCGGCCTTGCTCTGTTTCATCGGGTTGTGCTTGACAGCAACCGTTTCTTTTTTCTCCTCAAGCGAACGAAAAACTTTCTTCCTGGATCTATTGACCAAAACAATGGCGTTGACGGGACCCGGGACAGCGCCCTTGACCAGGATCAAATGATGGCCGGCATCCACCCTCATGACGCGCAAATTCTGCACGGTCACGGTGTCCGCGCCCATGTGGCCGGGCATATGCTGGCCTTTATAGACGCGCGAGGGGTCGGAACTGGCACCGATGGACCCGACACGGCGATGATGCATGGAACCGTGCGCGGCCGGACCGCCGCTCCAATGCCAGCGCACCATGCCGCCCTGGAAACCTTTGCCGATGGACGTGCCTGTGACGTCGACGAAATCCCCGGCCTTGAAAAGGTCCGCCTTCAATTCCTGGCCGACTTTGTAATCTTTGTTGTCGGAGGAAAAAAATTCATTGATATGCTTCAAAGGCGCAACGCCGATCTTTTTGAAAAAACCACTTTCGGGTTTTTTCAAACGGGCCTCCGGAACGGGGGCATAACCCAGCACCACTTTTCCGCCGGAGGCGGACTTTTCCTTCAACCCCAAAACGGTGCAGGGACCGGCTTCGACCACGGTGACGGGAACGATGTTCCCTTCATTGTCGAAGATCTGGGTCATGCCCACTTTTTTGCCCATCATGCCGCGGATCATTGCTTGATCTCCACGTCGACACCGGCCGGCAAATTCAACTTGCGCAGGGCATCGACGGTCTTGGATGTCGGGTCCACCAGGTCGATCAATCTCTTGTGCGTCGCCAGCTGGAACTGTTCGCGGCTTTTCTTGTCGATGACCGGTGAACGCAGCACGGTGTACAGTTCCTTCTTCGTCGGCAAGGGCACGGGCCCCAAAACCGACGCGCCGGTGCGGATGGCCGTGTCCACGATTTCCTGCGTGGACTGGTCGATCAGCCGGTGGTCGAACGCTTTCAATTTGATGCGGATCTTCTGCATTATTTCAAAACTTCCGAAATAACACCCGCACCGACGGTGTGGCCGCCTTCACGGATGGCGAAGCGCAATTCCTTCTCCATGGCCACCGGTGTGATCAATTCCACGGTCAGCTGGACGTTGTCGCCGGGCATGCACATCTCAACGCCCGCGGGCAATTCCGCCGTGCCGGTCACGTCCGTGGTACGAAAATAGAACTGCGGACGATACCCCTTGAAAAACGGCGTATGACGGCCGCCTTCCTCCTTGGTCAGGATATACACCGAGGCCTTGAACTTGGTATGCGGGGTAATGGAGCCCTTGGCCGCCAAAACCATGCCGCGTTCAACGTCTTCCTTGTTGACGCCGCGCAACAGCAGACCGACATTGTCCCCGGCCTGGCCGTCTTCCAATTCCTTGCGGAACATCTCCACACCGGTCACAACGACGTTGGTGATGCCCGGGCGCAAACCGATGAGCTGGACCTCGTCGTTGACCTTGACGCGTCCGCGCTCGATACGGCCGGTGGCCACGGTCCCGCGGCCGGAGATCGAAAACACGTCCTCAACCGCCATGATGAACGGTTTGTCCAATTCACGCACCGGGGCCTGAATATATTCGTCGACGGCTTTCATCAGATCGAGGATCGGCTTGGCCTTGCCTGCGAAATCCTTCGGATTGTTCAGGGCATCCAAGGCAGAACCGCGGATGATCGGGGTTTTGTCCCCGTCGAATTTGTATTTGGTCAAAAGATCGCGGACTTCGAGTTCAACGAGGTCCAGCAATTCCTTGTCGGCGACCTGATCGCATTTGTTCATGAACACGACGATGCGCGGAACGTTGACCTGGCGGGCCAAAAGGATGTGCTCGCGGGTCTGCGGCATCGGGCCGTCGGTGGCGGAAACGACCAGAATGGCCCCGTCCATCTGCGCGGCACCGGTGATCATGTTCTTGATGTAATCGGCATGCCCCGGGCAGTCGATGTGGGCGTAATGGCGACTCTCGGTCTCATACTCGAGATGCGAGATATTGATGGTGACACCGCGCTCTTTTTCTTCCGGAGCGTTGTCGATGGTGTCATACGCGCGCGCCTGGGCCAGACCTTTATTGCTTAAAACAGTGGTGATGGCGGCGGACAGCGTCGTCTTGCCGTGGTCGACGTGGCCGATCGTCCCGATGTTCAAGTGCGGTTTATTACGGTTAAATTTTTCTTTTGCCATTGTCGGATCCTCCGTTTATTTTTTTCTGTCTTGTATATTTTCCCTAAAATCAATGTACGGGCTTGATGAATCAAGCCCCTACGATACCTTAGCGACGAAATCCTGACGCGCACCGATGATCTTCTCGGAGATCATCTTGGGCACCTGCGCATAATACGACGGCTCCATCGAAAACGACGCCCGGCCCTGCGTCAAAGAACGCATGTCGCTGGCATAGCCGAACATTTCCGCCAGAGGAACATCGGCCCGCGCGGTCTTCATTTTGCCGCGGTGACCCTGCTCGGTGATCTTGGCCCGGCGCGTGTTCAGATCGCCCGTGATTTTGCCGATATGCTCTTCCGGGACCACGACTTCAAGGGCCATGATCGGTTCCTGGAACACGGAACCAGCCCTGCGCAGCGCCTCTTTGATGGCCTGCTTGCCCGCCAGCTGAAAGGACATTTCGTCGGAGTCCACATCATGGTATTTGCCGTCCACCAGGGTGACGATCAAGTCGGTCACGGGATAACCAGCCAAAACACCGTTGGCCGCGCCCATGGCGATGCCTTCCTTCACGGGTTTGATGAATTCGCGCGGAATGGCGCCGCCTTTGATCTTATCCACAAAGACAATGCCGGCGCCTGTTTTTTCCGCCGGCTCGACGTCGATAACGACATAACCGTATTTACCGCGGCCGCCCGTTTGCGAAATGTGTTGGCCGACAACTCCGGTGACTTTCCTGGTGATCGCTTCTTTATAAGCGACTTCCGGACGGCCGACATTGGCCTCCAGATTATTTTCGCGCTTCATGCGGTCCACAATGATCTCCAAATGCAATTCCCCCATGCCGGAAATGATGGTCTGGGACGTTTCCTGATCGAATTTAACGCGCAGCGACGGATCTTCATCCAGGAACTTGCGCAGGACCATGCCCATCTTGTCCTGGTCCGCCTTGGTCTTGGGCTCAATGGCCAGGGACACCACCGGTTCCGGTGGCTTAAGGCCTTCCAGAACGGCCGGTTTGTCCTCGGCGCAAAGGGTATCGCCGGACTTGCTTTCTTTTAAACCCACCAAAGCCACGATCTCCCCGGCACAAGCACAAGAAACGATCTCCTGCTTGTTGGAATGCATCACAACGATCTTGGAAATTTTTTCTTTTTTGCCGTTGGAAGAGTTCAAATACAATTTACCGGGGAGGAATTTGCCGGCATAAACGCGGGTGAAAAAAATTTTACCCACATACGGGTCGGAAGCGATCTTAAAGACCAGCGCCAGCGGGGATTCGTTCTCATCATCGGCTTTCCGTTCAATGACCTCTTGCGGGTTATCAGGATCGTGAGCTTTCATGGGAGGAATATCTAAAGGGGAGGGGAGAAAATCAACAATGGCGTCCAGCAGCAATTGCACGCCTCTGTTGCGAAGGGCGGTGCCGGTCAATACCGGAATGAACTTGCAGCCGATGACCGCGCGGCGCATCGCGTTCATGAGTTGTTCCTTGGTCGGCTCTTTGCCATGAAGGAACACGTCCATCATCTCATCATCCACTTCGCCCAGGCATTCAATGAGCTGGTGGCGGTAGGCCTTGACCCTGTCTTTGAACGCGTCGGGCAAAGGCAAACGGTCAAATTCCATGCCGTCTTTATCTTTGTATGCGATGTATTGTTCGTTAATAATGTCAACAAGGCCTTTGAAATGATCTTCCGCGCCGTCCGGGAACACGATGCCGGCGGCGTTGGAACCGAAACGCTCCTTCATCTCTTCGATGACGCGGTCGAAATCCGCGCCCATCCGGTCGATCTTATTGATGAACGCGATCCGGGGGACGTGATATTTGTCCGCCTGGCGATAGACGGTCTCGGTCTGCGGCTGCACGCCCGAACAGGCGCACAGGACAATGACCGCGCCGTCCAAAACTTTTAAGGACCGTTCGACCTCGATGGTGAAATCCACGTGTCCCGGAGTATCGATGATATTGATGCGGTGGTCCTTCCAGAAACAGGTGGTCGCCGCGGCCGTGATGGTGATGCCGCGCTCCTGCTCCTGGGGCATCCAGTCCATCGTGGTGTTGCCGTCGTCGATATTGCCCATCCTGTGGATGGTCCCCGTATAATAGAGGATGCGCTCCGTCGTCGTGGTCTTGCCCGCGTCGATGTGGGCGATGATCCCGATATTGCGGAACTTATGGAGGGGTATCGTATTGGCTGCCATATATTTTTACCATCTCAAATGGCTGAAGGCGCGGTTGGCCTCGGCCATCTTATGCGTTTCATCACGTTTCTTGATCGCGGACCCTTCCCCTTTGTAAGCGGCCACCAATTCATCAGCCAGTTTCACCTGCATCGGCTTGCCCTTCTTGTTGCGGGCATAATCACGGATCCAGCGCATGGCCAACGATGTGCCGCGCGCGGGAACGACGTCGGTCGGGACCTGATACGTGGCGCCGCCCACCCGGCGGGATTTGACCTCCAGGCGCGGACGGACATTGTCGATCGCCTTGGTCAAAGCCTTGGCCTGGCTCTCGTCGCCGGTCTTCTGCTGGAGAATGTCCAGGGCCTCATAAACAATGCGTTCGGCAATGGTCTTCTTGCCCTCGACCATGATCATGGCCACAAAACGGCTGACCAGTTCGCTGCCGAATTTGGGGTCCGGTGATATCTTTCTTTTCTCTACGCGGCGACGTCTCATTTCCCCTTCTTGGAACCGTATTTGGAACGCGATCTCTTGCGGTTGGCCACACCCGAGGTGTCCAGCGTGCCGCGGATGATGTGATAACGCACGCCGGGAAGGTCCTTGACGCGCCCGCCCCTGACCAGCACGATCGAGTGTTCCTGCAAATTGTGCCCTTCCCCCGGGATGTACGAGGTGACCTCAATTTTATTTGAAAGCCGCACGCGCGCAATTTTACGCAGCGCCGAGTTCGGCTTTTTGGGCGTCATGGTCTTGACCTGCAGGCAAACACCGCGCCGCTGGGGACAACCGATCAAAGCCGGCGACTTACTGCGTCTGACTTTGAGTTTCCGGCGACGTCTGATCAGCTGCGATATCGTTGGCATATTTCACCATTTCCACCTCTTGATATTCCTTCATTCCCGTCCCTGCGGGGATAAGGTGACCCACTATAACGTTTTCTTTAAGTCCAAGTAAAAGGTCAACTTTACCAGAAGCGGCTGCCTCTGTCAAGACCCTTGTCGTTTCCTGGAAGCTCGCCGCGGAAATGAAACTTTCCGTCGTCAAAGAGACCTTGGTGATCCCCAGCAACAGCGGGGTCGCCTGGGCCGGTTTGCCCCTTTTCTTGAGCGCGGCCTCATTGGCTTTCTTGAAGACCACGCGGTCCACCTGGTCGCCGACCAGAAAGTCGGTGGCCCCGGAGTCGTCGATGCGCACTTTCTTGAGCATCTGCGAGATGATGACCTCGATGTGCTTGTCGTTGATGCGCACGCCCTGCAGACGATAGACCTCCTGGACTTCGTTGAGGAGATATTCCTGCAAGGCCTTGTCCCCGCAAACGCGCAAAATGTCCTGCGGGACGACCGGCCCGTCGGTCAACTGCTGGCCGGCGTACACGGTGTCGCCCTTGTACACGTTGGGATGTTTGCCGTGCGGGATGGTGTATTCCTTGACCATACCGGTCGAGGAACGCACGACGATCGTCCGAAGGCCCTTTTTGTCTTCGCCGAACTCGACGGTCCCGTCGATCTCGGAAATGACCGCCGGGTCTTTTGGACGGCGGGCCTCAAAAAGTTCCGCAACGCGCGGCAAACCGCCGGTGATGTCACGGGTCTTGCTGGCCCCGCGCGGGATCTTGGCGATCAATTCGCCGGCGCCGACCACGTTCTTGTCGCTGACGAGGATGTGCGCCCCCACGGGAATGGAATAGATCCCGACGATCTCTTTCTTGTCGTCGGTGATGATGATCTGCGGATGAAATCCCTGTTTATGTTCCACGACCACGCGTTCGACGACACCCGTCACGGGATTCTCCTCGCGGCGGAACGTGACGTCCTCGATCAGGTCCTCAAAGGAAACGCTGCCTTTGGCTTCCGTGATGATCGGGATGGTGTACGGGTCCCAGTTCGCCACGATGGTCCCCTTGGTGATAGGTTTTCCGTCGGCAAAACTCAAGGCCGTCCCCTGCAAAAGGATGTGGCGTTCGTATTCGCGGCCGTATTCGTTGTTGATGCTGATGGCCCCGTTGCGGTTAAGGACAATGTATTCCTTGCCGCGCTGGACGGCGCGCAATTGGTGGTATTTGACGATCCCGTCCTGCTTGACCTTGATGAAGGACTGCTCAATGGTCCTTGAGGCTGTACCGCCGATGTGGAACGTCCGCATGGTCAGCTGGGTGCCCGGCTCGCCGATACTCTGGGCGGCGATGGTCCCCACCGCTTCCCCGATCTCCACGACACGATGCGTGGCGAGGTTGCGGCCGTAGCATTTGATGCAAACGCCCTGGTCGGTTTCGCAGGTCAAGACCGAACGGATGCGCACTTTCTCAATGCCCAACTGCTCGATGAAATCAGCGTTCTCCTCCGTGATGATCTCGCCGGAGCCCACGACCTGCTGGTCGGTGACGATATCGACAATATTGTCGAGGGCGACACGGCCCACAATGCGTTCTTTGAGCGAAACGACCAGTTCCTCGCCCTCCGTGATGGCCGCGACCGTAATGCCGTTGACCGTGCCGCAATCGGGCTCGTTGACGACCATTTCCTGGGCCACGTCCACCAGACGGCGGGTCAGATAACCGGCGTCAGCGGTCTTAAGCGCGGTGTCCGCCAGACCTTTACGGGCACCATGCGTGGAAATGAAATACTCCAGAACGGTCAGGCCTTCGCGGAAAGAGGCCGTGATCGGGTTCTCGATGATCTCGCCCGACGGTTTGGCCATCAAGCCGCGCATGCCGGAGAGTTGGCGGATCTGCAATTTGGAACCGCGCGCGCCGGAATCGGCCATGATGTACACGGGATTGAACTGGTCCATTTTCTTGAAGACCAGGTCGGAAATGGTCTCGGTCGTGTGGGTCCACACGTCGATGACCTTGTTGTAGCGTTCACGGTCCGTGATAATGCCTTTACGGTACTGGTCGTCCACCTTGGCCACTTCCTGCTTGGCCGCGACGATGATCCTGGGCTTGTCTTCCGGGATGGTCAGGTCGGACATGGCGATGGAAATACCGGCTTCGGTGGCCCGGATGAATCCCAATTGCTTGGCATCGTCGAGCAACTGGACCGTGCGATGCTGGCCGAAACGTTTATAACAATCGGCAATGACGGCGCCGATGCGTTTTTTATCCAAAAGCTCGTTCACGAACCCGTAATCCGCGGGCAGGACCTCGTTGAAAAATACGCGTCCGACGGTGGTTTCGATGATCTTTGCAACCGAAGGAGCGGTCTCCTTCTCTTTTTTCTTCTTGCCCTTCATGTCGGAATGGATGACCATGGACGGTTTTTCCTGGCCCCAAACCGGGACGCTCAAGCGCAGTCTGATGCGGGCGTGCAGGTCCACATACCCGTCGAAATAAGCGACCGTGACTTCCTCGCAAGTCCCGAACAAATGGCCTTCGCCGCGGGCCGAAGGACGTTCCTTGGTCAGGTAATACAGTCCCAGAACAATGTCCTGTGTGGGAGAAACGACCGGGCGCCCGTCCGCCGGTGAAAAAAGATTGTTGACGGACAATAATTGCACACGGCATTCGATCTGCGCTTCGAGCGACAGGGGCACGTGCACGGCCATCTGATCACCGTCGAAGTCCGCGTTGAACGCCGTACACACCAGCGGATGCAGTTTGATGGCCTTGCCTTCGATCAAGATCGGCTGGAACGCCTGGATGGACAAACGGTGCAGCGTGGGCGCGCGGTTGAGCATGACCGGATGGTCCTGGATGACCTCGTCGAGAATGTCCCAGACCTCGATCTTGGCGCGCTCGACCATGCGCTTGGCGCCCTTGATGGTGTGGACAAAACCCTTCTCACGCAATTTGCGGATGATGAACGGCTCAAAAAGTTCCAGCGCCATTTTTTTGGGCAGACCGCACTGATGCAATTTCAGGTCCGGACCGACGACGATGACCGAACGTCCGGAATAATCCACGCGCTTGCCCAAAAGGTTCATGCGAAAACGGCCCTGCTTGCCTTTGAGCATGTCGGAAAGGGACTTCAAGGGGCGGTTGCCGGAGCCCAGCACCGGACGGCCATGGCGGCCGTTGTCCAAAAGGGCGTCCACCGCTTCCTGCAGCATGCGCTTTTCATTGCGCACGATAATTTCGGGAGCGTTGAGATCGATCAGTTTCTTCAGACGGTTGTTGCGGTTGATGACCCGGCGGTAAAGATCGTTGAGATCCGACGTGGCAAAACGTCCGCCTTCCAGGGGGACCAGCGGACGCAGGTCCGGCGGAATGACCGGCAGGACGTGCAGGACCATCCATTCGGCGCTGTTGCCCGAGGCCCTAAAATCCTCGACGATCTTTAAAGTCTTGACGATCTTCTTAAAATTAGTGCCGTTGGGGTTGGCATCGGCCAGGTCCTTGCGCAATTTCTTGCACAGGACGGCGAGGTCCAATTCCTTGAGAAGGTCACGGATGGCTTCCGCGCCGATCTTGGCCTTGAAGGCGCCGCCGTGTTTGACCAAAGCGTCCTGATATTCATCCTCGGACAAAAACTGCTTTTTCTTCAAAGGTGTCGTGCCCGGGTCGATGACCACATATTCTTCGTAATAGATCAATTTTTCCAGGTCGCGCAGGCCCACTTGCAACAGCGCGGCCAAACGGGACGGGACAGCTTTGTAAAACCAGATGTGCGTCACCGGGCAGGCCAGTTCAATGTGGCCCATGCGCTCGCGGCGCACCGACGAACGCGTGACCAGGACCCCGCAGCGGTCACAGGTGATGGCTTTGAACTTGATGCCCTTGTATTTGCCGCAGTTGCATTCCCAGTCACGGATGGGCCCAAAGATCTTCTCGCAGAAGAGCCCGTCCTTTTCCGGTTTCAAGGTGCGGTAATTGAGGGTCTCGGCTTTTTTCACCGCGCCTTTGGACCAGGACATAATGATGTCCGGCGAAGCGATCCTGACGGTGATCCGGTCCTGTTTGGTGATATCGGTCTTGTCGCTCATGTCTTGGCTTCTTCCTTTGGTTGATCTTTGGATTCGGATTTTTCCATGGATTCGGCTTTTTCCATACGGATGTCCAAACAAAGCCCCTGCAACTCTTTGATCAGAACGTTGAACGATTCCGGCGTGCCGGGAGGCAGGGCCTGCTCACCCTTGACGATGGCCTCGTAAATACGGCTGCGGCCAACAACGTCGTCGGATTTGACGGTCAGCATTTCCTGCAGGGTGTACGCGGCCCCATAGGCTTCCAGGGCCCAAACTTCCATTTCCCCGAAACGCTGGCCGCCGAAATGCGCCTTGCCGCCCAACGGCTGCTGGGTCACGAGCGAATACGGCCCGATGGAACGGGCGTGGATCTTCTCGTCCACCAGATGATTGAGTTTGAGTACGTAAATGTAACCAACGGTCACCTTTTGTTTGAACGGCACGCCGGTATGCCCGTCACAGACGACGGATTTGCCGTCCTCGGGCAAACCGGCCTGTTTGAGGAGCGAACGGATCTCCTGTTCGGTAGCGCCGTTAAAGACAGGCGTTTCGGCGTAGAAACCCAGCGCCTGCACGGCCCATCCCAAATGCGTTTCCAGCAATTGTCCCACGTTCATACGCGAAGGCACGCCCAGCGGGTTTAAAACCACGTCCACCGAACGGCCGTCAGCCATAAAAGGCATGTCTTCTTCCGGCAGGATGCGCGACACGATCCCCTTGTTTCCGTGACGGCCGGCCATCTTGTCGCCGACGGACAATTTGCGCTTGGTGGCCACATAGACGACCACGCGTTTGAGGACGCCCGCGGGCAGTTCATCGCCCCGGCGCACACGGTCCAATTCGCGTTCCTCTTCTTCCATCAGTTCCGTGATCTTGTCCATGTAAAAACCCATGACCTCGCGGGCTTCGGAATCCTCATCAATGTCGTCGATGGTGAGTTTCGCGACGCGCTTTTTGTCGATGCTAAGCATTTTGCTCAATTTCACGTCCTTTTCCTGCTGGATAAAATCGATCTCCTGCCTGTAATACTCCTTGATCTTATTGACCGCCTCGGATTCCTTGGTCTTGTCCTGCTTGGATTTGCGGCCGCGCTCGTTACGCTGGAAAGACTCGACGTTGACAATGACCCCTTCGATCCCGGGCGAGAGGGTCAAAGACGTGTCGCGCACGTCCGCCGCTTTTTCGCCGAAGATGGCGCGCAGCAAACGTTCCTCGGGCGACAGTTCTTTCTCGCTTTTGGGGGTCACCTTGCCGACCAAAATATCACCGGCCTTGACCTCCGCCCCGACGCGTATAATGCCGTCCTCGGTCAGGTCCTTGAGGGCCTCGTCGCCGACGTTGGGGATGTCGCGGGTGATCTCTTCATTGCCCAAACGGGTCTCGCGGCATTCGCACTCAAAACGCTCGACGTGAATGGAAGTGAACACATCCTCGCGCACAATGCGTTCATTGATCAGGATGGCGTCCTCAAAATTATATCCGCGCCAGGGCATGAACGCGACCAGCACGTTGCGGCCCAAGGCCAGGCGGCCGTTGCGGGTGGCAATGCCGTCGGCGATGGTCTGCCCGGCTTCGACTTTTTCGCCGGGTTTGACCAGCGGGCGCTGGTGCACGCAGGTGTTGGCGTTGGAACGCTGGAAATTCTTTAAAGGATAAACGGTCTTGCCGATGACGATCTCGCGGCCGTCCACCTTGGTGACGGTGCCGCTTTCCTGGGCGATCACAAGGACCCCGGAGTCGCGGGCCACTTTCTCTTCCATGCCGGTACCGACGAAAGGCACTTCCGGGACCATCAAAGGCACGCTCTGACGCTGCATATTGGAGCCCATGAGCGCGCGGTTGGCGTCGTCGTGTTCCAAAAACGGGATCAACGCCGCGGCCACCGAAACCAGCTGTTTCGGAGAAACGTCCATATATTCGACTTTGTCCGGCTTCACATGCGGAAAATCGCCTTTGTAACGGCAGGACACCAGGCTTTCCGTGAAACGTCCGTCCTTGTCGATGGCGCTATTGGCCTGGGCAATGTATTTGTTCTGGTCCACGTCGGCGGTCAGATACTCGATCTTCCGGCCGACCTTGCCGTCCGTGACCTTGCGGTACGGGGTTTCGATGAAGCCCAGTTCATTGACGCGGGCACAGGTCGTCAAAGACGCGATCAGACCGATGTTCGGACCTTCGGGCGTTTCAATGGGGCACACGCGGCCGTAATGGGTCGGATGCACGTCGCGCACTTCAAAACCGGCGCGTTCGCGGGAAAGACCGCCGGGACCAAGCGCGGACATACGGCGCTTGTGGGTCATTTCAGAAAGCGGGTTGACCTGGTCCATGAACTGTGACAATTGGCTGCGGGCAAAAAAATCCTGGATCTGGTTGGAGAACAGGCGGGAATTGATCAAATGATGCACGGTCAGGTTCTCGAAAGAGCTCATGACGACCAGACGTTCCTTGATGGAACGCTCCAGGCGCGCCAAACCGATGCGCACCTGGTTCTGGATGAGTTCACCGACGGACTTGATGCGGCGGTTGCCCAAATGGTCGATATCGTCGGTCTCGCCAACTCCCTCGCGCAGGCCGATCAGATATTTGATCGCCGCGACCACGGTCTCAATGTCCAGCACGCGGTTGTCCATCGCGACCGTGGTGGCGAGTTTGCGGTTGATGATGTGGCGGCCGACCTTGCTCAAGTCATAACGTTTGGGGTCAAAAAATAAACGGAAGAAAAGCGTCTCGGCCACTTCCACGGTGGCAGGTTCCGTCGGACGCATTTTGCGGTAAAAATCCAGCAGCGCCTCTTCCTTGGTATTCGTGTGGTCTTTCTCAAGGGTGTTTTTGAGTTTGTCGAAATGCCCCCCGAACATTTTCTTCATGTCTTCGAGGCCGGAGAGGCCCATGATGCGCAGGATCTGGGACGCCGGAAAATTACGGCGGCGGTCCACGTAGGCGACCAGGACGTCATTGAGATCGTATTTGATCTCGAACCATGCCCCGCGGGAAGGGATGACGCGGCCGTAATAAATGCTTTTACCCGTCGGATGCGTCTCTTCTTCAAAAGAAACGCCCGGCGGACGCTGGATCTGGGAAACGACGACGCGTTCGTCGCCATTGATGATGAAGGTCCCGGTATCGGTCATGAGCGGGAAATCGCCGAAATACACTTCCTGCTCTTTGATGTCCACGGGGGTGATGAGACGCAGTTTGACCTTCAAGGGGGCGGCATAGGTCATCCCGCGGCGCTGGCACTCGTGGCGGGAATATTTTTCCTTGCCGATGACGTATCCGATATATTCGAGGCGGATCTGGGCGTCGTAACTTTCCAGGGGGAACACCTCACGGAAAACCTCTTCCAACCCCTGGTCTTTGCGTTTGTCCGTCGCAATGTCCCTTTGCAAAAATTCTTCGTAAGAAAGGGTCTGTATGTCTAAGAGCTTGGGTAATTCGAAATTGTCCTGGAACTTGCCGAAATTCCTGATCTTGAGTTTTCCCATAGTTCCTTTAATGGGGACAGCGCCCTATTTATTGCTTTGCGTAAAAATCAACAAAAAATAGGGCGCTGTCCCCTAAAAATAACCTTCGGTTATTTCAATTCCACCTTGGCGCCGGCAGCTTCGAGTTTCTTCTTGAGTTCTTCGGCTTCGGCTTTGGGAACGGCTTCCTTGACGGTCTTCGGAGCGCCTTCGACAAGGTCCTTGGCTTCCTTGAGCCCCAAATTCGTCATCGCGCGGACTTCCTTGATGACGTTGATCTTGTTGGCGCCGGAATCCTTGAGGATGACGTCGAACGAGGTCTTTTCCTCGCCAGGAGCTGCCACGCCTGCGGGCGGGGCGGCGGGTGCCATCATGGGCGCGGCGGCCTGGATGCCGAATTTGTCTTCCATGGCCTTGACCAGATCGGCCAATTCCAGGACGGTGAGGCCTTCAATGGTTTTGAGGACCCCGTCTAATTTAGGAGAGATCTCCTTAACGGCGGTTTCAGACATTTTAATTACCTCCCTTTTTTTCGCTTAACTGTTTTAATAGGAAACAAAAGTCGCGGGTCTTGGCGTTCAAAGCGCCCATGAAACGGGTCAACGGTGCTTGCATGGTCCCCAACGCCTGTGCCAAAAGAACATTTCTGGGGGGCAAAACGGACAAGGCCTTGATCGTGTCCGGGTCAAGCATGTTGCCGTCCAGAAGCATCCCTTTGAGGACGAACCCTTCGCAGTCCCTGGCGAACTTGACGAGAATTTTGGAAATTTCAGAGGCATCAGAGTTGCTTAAGATAAAGGCCATCTGGCCTCCCAGGCAGCCGGCCAATGGCTGATACCTGGCCTCTTTAAAGGCGATGTCAGCCACCGATGTTTTGGCGACCAGGACATCGGCCTTCTTGCGCTTGAGGTCCTTGCGTAAGGAATCCATTTTCGCACAAGAGATGCCGTGGAAACTGACGACGAAGGTGCTGCTGTTTTTGGCAACGCCGTCCTTGACGGAAACGGCGATCTTTTGACGGTACAATTCTCCGACTCTCATAGGGCCACCTTGATCCCGGGCCCCATGCTCGTGGCCACGGACATGCTCTTGATCAAATTGCCTTTGACCGACGCCGGCTTGGCGTGGTTGATGGCTTCCAGGACGTGCTGGACATTCTCCACCAGTTTGTTTTCGGCGAAGGAACGCTTGCCGATCCCCAAATGGATCCCGCCCTGCTTGTCGGACTTGAATTCCACGCGGCCCGCCTTGACTTCCCTGACAGCGCGCTCGACATCGGCGGTGACCGTGCCGGCTTTAGGCGTGGGCATGAGCCCCCGGGGGCCAAGCAACTTGCCGAGTTTGCTTAAGTCGCGCATCATATCGGGAGTAGCGACCACGATGTCAAAATCCATAAACCCGCCGGCCACCTTGTCGATCAATTCATTGCCGCCGACATGTTCGGCGCCCGCGGCCTGCGCCTTGGCCACCGCGTCGCCTTTGCAGAATACGGCCACACGCACGCTCCTGCCGGTGCCGTGAGGCAAAGCCACGGTGCCGCGCACGCCCTGGTCAGAGGCCTTAAGGTCTAAGTTCAAATTCAGGTGCAATTCAACGGTCTCGTCGAATTTGACCTTGGGGACCTTGGCCAGGTGGGCAATGGCATCGGACAACGGGACCGGGGTCTTGATGCCTTCGATCGCTTTGCGGACCTCTTTCATTCTTTTGCTCAAATGGACCATAAAATTATCCTCGTACGAGCCGGCGGCCCCTACATTATCCTTTCACTTCAATGCCCATGGAACGGGCGGTGCCGGCGATGGTGATCACGGCCTGCTTGAGATCGACGGTATTCAGGTCGTCCATTTTCAACTTCGCGATCTCTTCGACCTGTTGGGCGGTCAAGGTACTGATGACTTCCTTGCCCGGGGTACCGGAGGCCTTGGCGAGCTTGGCGGCCTTCTTGATAAGGGCCGAGCTCGGCGGCGTCTTGATGATGAAATCAAATGATTTGTCCTTATACACCGTGATGACGACCGGCAAAGGCAGGGCTTCCTTGCCCTTGGTTTTGTCGTTGAACGACTTGCAGAACATCATGATGTTGACCCCGTGCTGGCCCAAAGCAGGACCGACCGGAGGGGCCGGGTTGGCCTGGCCCGCGGGAACGTACAACTTGATCTGTGCGACGGCTTCTTTTGCCATGATTGATTAACCTTATGCTATACCCTGCTTCGCCAAATTGCTTTCGCCTTTGGCTTCGCAGGGTTAATTCGTCCAGCAATTTGCGTTCACTTCGTTCCGCAAATTGCGGACTCAATGACTCACCCCGCGGCAAGCCGCGAGGTATCTTTTCCCTGCGCAGGCCTATTCAAGACCTTCAAACAACCACATCTGGCCCCGGTGGATTCGTTTA
>JACPXN010000129.1 GCA_016196515.1 Candidatus Omnitrophota bacterium
GCAAGCAAAAGTCCGGTATAGAACCTCTGAAACAAAAAGCAAAAATCCTCATGGCTGACTATCCGAAATACGCACCGCAGTATTTAGATTTGAGCATTGAAGATATTGCCGCTTATCTTGAGAATAAATAAGGTATTCGGAGGTTTATTGTGGATGGGCTTGGGCGGTAGTGTGTGAGGGTGGGCTTGCGAGTGGGATGAGCGGGATATTTTAGAAAATAATTTAAATTAATAAAATTATCCTTTTAGACATATTTAAACTGTTTTTTCTTCTTTTTAGTACACTCTCCGTCTAAGGTAACGTTTCCTCAGAATTTGCTCCAAACCCTTGTTTTACGGCCTAAAAGTGTCATATTTATATATATGGCACGGGCCCCATTATCCATCTTCATTATCGTTGCTTTCTTGCTCAATACTTTCGGCCCTTTACCGGCCCGGGCAGGGGAATTGGTATTGCCCAAGCCGGGAATACGTGTTTCCCTAAGCCCTGCTTTTAACCCCCCGATCCTCAAAGGCCTCAAGGTCCATCCCGACAACCCTTTCAGGTTTGATTTTATCCTGGATACCGGTGATGCAGGGGCACGGCATGCCGTGCCCCTACGGGAAGAATCAACCAAATTGATCAAGTATTTCCTCGCCTCTCTGACCGTCCCCGAGCGTGACCTCTGGGTCAACCTAAGTCCCTATGAGAAAGACCGCATCGTCCCGGAATCCTTTGGCATGACTGAAATGGGCCGTGATCTCCTGGCCCAGGACTATCTGTTAAAGCAGATCACCGCCTCTTTGATCTATCCAGAGGATGACTTGGGCAAGACCTTCTGGAACAGGGTCTACCAGGAAGCCAACAAGAGATTTGGAACAACCAATATCCCCGTTAACACCTTCAACAAGGTCTGGATCGTCCCTGAGAAAGCCGTCGTCTACGAGAACGCCAAGGCAGGTCAATCAGTTTGGAGAAAACATGTCCGGAGTTGAACAGGGGCAAGCGACTACTACAGGCACAATGTTTAATATTATAAAGACGGTTCGCATCAGACCGGCCGATTGGCGGCAGAAATTTGAAACCTCTGAGAAATTTATAGATGTCCATTCGCATCCAGTGTCTTTAGAGAAAGGTTTTCCCCATGTGGCCCCTGAACCTTCCGAGGGAGATATTAAAGCGTGGGAAAGCGGCGAAGAAAGATATGCGGCTATTGTATGGGGCCACGAAGGAAGCGGTTATTATTTGACCCTTATTAACCCCCGGAGAAGGTCTTCCGGGCTTTGGCAAATGAATGCCTTCGAGTTTTATAGATTAAAGAAGGTTACAGGGGATGTTTATGACGAGCATGTTGTAAGAACATCGCATCGTTTTCTTCCAGAAAAGATCAACGAAGGAGAGTTGGAAGGGATATTAAAGGATTTCAAAGAGAAGGCGGCCGTTGTTAAAGAGTCTGAGGAAAAGCGAAAGCAGAATTGGGAGGCGCGGGCGTACAAGTACTACCAGTCTGTAAATAAAGAATATTTGGCTGACAATGTTAAGTTTGAGAATTTGGACTTTTATCTCGATCGTTATTTTCATGGAGTTCTTGAGAATCCTCAAGCGGAAGGCAATCGCACCTGGCACGACGGCAGAAATTTGAAGCAGGCAATTTATAAAGAGATTGCTCGTTTAAACGGTCTTAAAAGAACTCTTATTGAAGCGGGAAATGATGAATTTAAGACAGCAATTCAAGCAATAGAGCAACGGGGAGTAAAAGTCGAAGAAGTTTTGAGAAGAGGATTTGGGGGAAATCCAAATGCGGCAATGTTAGAGAATACTGGTGGTATTGATTTGAATGTGGCTGATGATATTTTAAAGGTGCAAAATCAGAATGGTGAGATTAAATTTAATGTTGATCCTGCTATGCTTGAGCAATTCCGCAATGTGCCAGGCTTTGTGCCGGTTATTATCAATGTTCAGCCAATGAATAATTTGAAAGTATTTTTGGGCATCAGTGATTAATAAATTTTTATAAAGCAAACCAAAACTCCTTCCCACCCCAGCCATTCTTATGTATAATAACCAGCCATATTGATCTTGGATCGGGACGTAGCGCAGTTGGCTAGCGCACTTGAATGGGGTTCAAGAGGCCGTGAGTTCAAATCTCACCGTCCCGACCATTTAATGAGGCCACAACTTACAGAGTACAGCGAATGTAAGTTGTTTGGCCGAATTAACCCTGCGAAGCTCCCAAACAAGCGAAGCGTAGTTTTGGAGCGAAGCAGGGTAAAGGATGCTCTCTAATGACAGATTCTTTCAAAGACCGCCGGCAGCATGTCCGTATTTACCGTAACTATATCCTTTCCTATCATTTAAAAGGGAAAGGCAATGTCAAATATGAAATGTCCCAGGTCAATAATATCAGCAAAGGCGGGATCAATTTCATTGTCAACGCGCCCTTCGAGCCGGGCAGTGAATTGGTCATTGAGCTTAAAACACCGTTTTTAAGCGATAATGTCACCCTGGAGGGAGTGGTCCTGGACTCAAAGGAAAAGATCCAGGGGCTCTTGTATGAGGCCAGGGTCCAATTCCATGGACTTTCGGCACAAGCCCAGGATGTTCTGGACAAGATCGAGCGTTATTCTTCCGAAGGCAAATAAGGTCAAACGTGTGAGGTAGGTATGGAACGCATCAATATCGGTTTGATCGGCTACGGCGTCATCGGGCAAGGGGTCGTCAAGATCCTGAAAAGCCGCCGTAAATTCTATAAAGACAAATATCAAAAAGATTTCTTTATCAAGACCATCGCGGACCGCAGCATCGTCAAAAAACTTTCGCCGGGCTTGGACAATACCTTTTTGACCCCGGACTATCATGCCGTGCTCAATGACAAGGACATTCACATCGTCATTGAACTCATCGGCGGCATGAATCCGGCCAAGGACATCGCTTTGTCCGTTTTGCGTTCCGGCAAGCATTTGATCACCGCCAACAAAGAACTGATCGCCAATTGCGGCCAGGAACTTTTTAAAGAGGCCAATGCCGCCGGTCGAAGCGTTTATTTTGAATCCGCGGTCGGGGCCGGTATTCCCATCATCCGCACCATCACCGAGGGCCTGGCCGGCAATAAATTCAACGGCGTCTACGGGATCATCAACGGCACCTGCAATTATATTTTGACCGAGATGTCCCGGAGACAATTGACGTTCCAGCAGGCCCTGAAAGAAGCGCAGGAAAAGGGGTATGCCGAAAGCAACCCGACGTTGGACATCAACGGCATGGACGCGGCGCATAAACTGGTTATTCTGGTCTTTTTGACCCAGGGGAAATTCGTCGGGGTCAGGGACTTTTATACCGAAGGGATCAATCACATTTCCCACGAGGACATCGAGTTCGCCGGTAACTTGAATCTGACCATACGGCTTTTGGCCATTGCCAAGAGGGTCGGCAATGAACTCGACGTGCGCGTGCACCCAACCCTCATCCCCAAAGAGCACGCGTTGGCCACGGTCAACGGCGTGGACAACGCCATCTTTTTGGACACTGACCCGCTGGGCGATATTTTCATTGAAGGTCAGGGCGCGGGGCAGATGACCGCGGCTTCCGGGGTCGTCAGTGACTTGGTCAATGTGGTCCTGCGCAAAGACATGGCCATACCGGTGTGGGCGGGCAACCCGATCGAAGAGGGGGAGGGCCTCACCATCCGCAAGATCGATGAGGTCGAGACCCGTTTTTACATCCGTTTCATGGTCATCGACAAACCCGGGGTCCTTGCGATCATCACCGGTGTTTTGGGCCAGCACCATATCAGCATCGCGTCCGTCACCCAGAAGCAGGAAAACAAGGGTTTGACCGTTCCCGTGGTCATGTTGACCCATGGCGCCAAGGAGCATTTGGTGCGCGAGGCGCTGGAACAGATCAATCATCTGGCGGTTGTGCGCAGCAAACCCGTGGCCATCCGCATGGAGAAATTATGATGCGCTGGACAGGCGTCATCGAGCATTACCGTGAATATCTGCCGGTTTCCCCAAAGACCCCGGTCGTCACCTTGCAGGAAGGCCATACGCCTTTGGTCCCGTCGGAAGAATTGTCCAAACGCATTGGCTTGCAGGTTTTTTTGAAATATGAGGGTCTAAACCCGACGGGGTCTTTCAAAGACCGCGGCATGACCATGGCCATTTCCAAGGCCGCTGAAAAAAAGGCCAGGGTGGTCATTTGCGCGTCCACCGGCAATACCTCGGCTTCGGCCGCGGCCTATGCCGCCCGTGCCGGGATGAAATGTGTTGTGCTCATTCCCCATGGCAACATTGCCCTGGGTAAATTGGCCCAGGCCATGGTGCATCGAGCGCAGGTCATTGCCATTGACGGTAATTTTGACGATGCTTTGGATCTGGTCAAGGACATCGCGGCCCATGATCCGGTGGAACTGGTCAACTCCATCAATCCTTTCCGCATCGAAGGGCAAAAGACCGCCGCCTTCGAGATCTGCGATTTTTTAAAGGACGCCCCGGACTTCCATGCCATACCCGTCGGCAATGCCGGTAATATCACGGCGTATTGGAAAGGGTATCAAGAATACAAGTCCGCGGGCAAAAGTAAAACTTTACCGAAAATGCTTGGATTTCAGGCGGCGGGCGCCGCGCCCATTGTTGAGGACCGTGTCATTAAGGACCCCCAGACCATCGCGACCGCCATCCGCATCGGCAATCCGGCCAGTTGGAAAGCGGCGGTGGCGGCCCGCGATGGGTCCAAAGGAACAATAGACAAAGTCACCGACGCCCAGATCCTGGAGGCCTATCATTTGATCGCCAGTGCCGGTATTTTCGCGGAACCGGCCAGTGCCGCATCCATCGCCGGTATCTTGAAGTTGACCCAAAACGGGTATTTTGCTCAATATAAGGGCGGGCGTATTGTCTGCACGTTGACCGGGCATGGACTCAAAGACCCCGGCACAGCCATGAAGGACCTGCCCCAGCCGCCGGTCGTTGCGGCAAAGCGCAAAGCCATTTTATCGCTCATAGGATTGTGACATGAGGGTCCTGATCACGTGCGGGCCAACCTGGGTTCCTATTGACGGTGTTCGGGTGATCAGCAACCGTTCAACGGGGGAAATGGGTCATGCCCTGGCCAAAGCGTTCTTGAAACGTAAAGCGCGGGTGACGCTTCTTAAGGGGCCGATGGCTTTTGATGAACTCAAAAGTGTTCTTAAGAAAGAAGCGCAAAAAGGGTATGACGCCGTCATTCACGCGGCCGCTGTTTCGGATTTTAAACTTAAAACTCCGCTGAAGGGAAAGATCAGTTCCCGCAAACCCCTGGTCCTGAAATTGGTGCCGACCCCGAAGATCATCGCGTCCATCAAGAAATGGTCGCCGCGGACATTTTTGGTGGGGTTTAAACTGGAGCCCGGCTTGACGCGTTCACGCGTGCGCCGTTTGACACAGGAACTTTTTAGGACGGGTTGCGACCTGGTGGTGGCCAATACCCTTGAAAACGGGTACAAAGGTTTTATTGTAAATTCTGACGGCCATATATTGGCTCAGGCGTCAAGCAAAAAAAAGATAGCGAAATCTCTGGCTAGTGTCATTCCCGAATGCTTTTGTCGGGAATCCAGGCATTAGCCAACTCTGGACCCCCGATAAAAACATTCGGGGGTGACAAATATGAAATTTATTATCTTAGTTCCTGACGGCGCGGCGGATGAGCCCTGCGCTCAACTCGACGGCAAGACGCCCCTGGAAGCCGCCCGTACCGCCCACATGGACGATATGGCCCACAACGGTTTGTGCGGGCTCGTCAAGACCATTCCCGACGGTTTGGCGCCGGGATCGGATGTTGGTAATTTGGCCCTCTTGGGCTATGACCCACAGGTCAATTTTTCCGGACGGGCACCTCTGGAAGCCGCGAACATGGGTGTCATCCTTAAAACGGACGAGGTGGCGTTCCGCTGCAATTTGGTCACTGTCATTGATGGGATCATGACCGATTACAGCGCGGGACATATTGATTCCGAGGAGGCGCGCAATCTCATTGAGGACCTGCAGCGGGCCATTGACTGGCCGGACGTGCGTTTTTACGCGGGAAAGGGTTACCGGCATTTGATGGTCATTAAAAGTTTGAACGTCCAAAAATTGGCCGCGATCAAGACCATACCGCCGCACGATATTCCGGGCCAGCCCATCGCCGGCCATTTGCCGTCGGGTCCGCAAAGTGAGGTCCTGTTGACCTTGATGGAGAAATCCAGAAAGATCTTGGAAGGGCATCAGATCAACAAGGTCCGCGCGGACCTCAAAGACAGCCCGGCCAATCAGATCTGGCTTTGGGGTCAGGGGCTTAAACCAAATTTGCCGTTGTTTAAGGAGCGCTGGAATTTGACCGGCGCGGTGATCTCGGCGGTGGACTTGGTCAACGGCATCGGCCGCCTGGCCGGTTTGAAAGTGATCTTTGTGCCCGGGGCCAACGGCTATTACGACACCAATTACAAGGGAAAAGCCGAATACGCGCTGGATGCCCTGAAAGACCATGATTTTGTTTATGTGCACGTGGAAGCCACCGACGAGGCCGGACACAACGGCGATCTGAAGATGAAGATGGAAAGCATCGAACGTTTTGACCGGGACGTGGTCGGTACGATCTTAAACCGTTACGGCCAGAACGATGACGCGCGTATTCTAGTACTCCCTGACCATCCGACCCCGGTGGCCAAACGGACCCACACATCAGCCCCTGTGCCGTTCGTGATGTTCGGCCGCGGCATTAAGCCCAATGGGGCGGCCCAATACGGAGAAACAGCCGCGGCCAAAAACGGATTGAAATTCCAAAGCGGCCAGGAGATGATGCGGTATTTTTTAAAAATGACGTAGGGGCGATCAGTGATCGCCCGTACATGCGAGAGTTATTGATATGGAAAAAGAGATCGTTGTCCAGAAATTCGGCGGGTCTTCGGTGGCTGATATCCAACGCATCAAGAACGTAGCCAACCGGGTCGTCTCCTATAAGGACAAACATACCGATGTCGCGGTCGTTGTCTCCGCGTTGGGGGACACGACGGATGAACTGGAGTCGCTGGCGTTCCAATTGAGCAAAGATCCGCCTGAACGCGAGATGGACATGCTGTTGTCCACCGGCGAACAGATCTCCTGCGCCCTTCTGGCCATGGCCATCAAGGAATTGGGGCATGACGCCATTTCCTATACGGGCCGGCAGGTGGGCATCAAGACGGACAAGACGCATACCAAGGCGCGCATCATCACCATCAACGACAAACGTATCCGCAGGGCCTTCAAGGACAATAAGATCGTCATCGTGGCCGGTTATCAGGGCGTTACGTCCCAGGATGACATTACGACCCTGGGGCGCGGCGGTTCGGATTTGACCGCGGTGGCGCTGGCCAAGGCGTTGAGGGCGAAAGTGTGCGAGATCTACACCGACGTGGACGGCATTTATACCACTGACCCGCGTATTGTGCCCGAGGCCCGCAAGATCAAACAGATCACGTTCGATGAGATGCTGGAAATGGCTTTTTTGGGCGCGCAAGTCATGCAGGCGCGTTCCATCGAGGTGGCCAAACGTTTCAACATTCCCTTACACGTTCGTTCGAGTTTTTCAAAGGAGGAAGGGACCATGATCGTCAAAGAAACCGAGAAAATGGAAGAGATCGCCGTGCGGGGGATCACCTGCAATAAGGGCGAGGCCAAGATCACCATTTGTTTTGTTCCGGACAAGCCGGGCATCGCGGCAAAAATATTCACAGAGATCTCCAAAAGCGGCATTAACGTGGACACGATCGTCCAGAACGTGCCGCACGACCGGTTATCCGATATTTCTTTCACCGTGCCCAAGACAGATCTTAGCAAGACGATCAGGGTGACCACAGCCATCGGCAAAAAGATCGGTGCCGGGGAAATCTTGGAGGACAGGAACATCGCCCGCGTTTCTCTGGTCGGGTCCGGCATGCGTTCGCACAGCGGTATCGCGGCCAGGATGTTCAAGGCATTGGCGGACAACGCCATCAACATCGAGATGATCTCTACGTCCGAGATCAGCGTATCTTGTATCATCCAGCAGGATTTGGCGGACAAGGCGGTCAGATCCCTGCACAAGGCGTTCAAATTAGAGGCCATTTAATGTCCAAAGTCGTCATCTACGATACAACCTTGCGGGACGGTTCGCAGACCGAGGGTGTGTCTTATACTGTCAGCGACAAGGTTAAGATCACCGAGAAGCTTGATGATCTGGGCGTGCATTACATCGAAGGCGGGTGGCCGGGCTCTAACCCCAAGGACAAAGAATTTTTTGAATTGATGAAGGACCGTCAGCTCAAGAACGCGGTCCTGGCCTCGTTCGGTTCCACGCGCCGGGCTAACGTGCGGCCCCAGGAGGACAACAATCTCAAAGAACTGGTCGCTTCCCAAACCAGGACCGTGACCATTTTCGGCAAGTCATGGGATCTGCACGTCACCGATGTCATCAAGACCACCTTGGCCGAGAATTTGAAGATGATCGAAGAAAGCGTGGCATTCCTCAAAAGCCACAAGCGGGAAGTGTTTTATGACGCCGAGCATTTTTTCGACGGGTATAAACACAATCCAGCCTATGCTTTGAAGACCGTTTTGGCCGCGCAAAGAGCCAAGGCCGACTGCATCATCTTGTGCGATACCAACGGCGGTACCTTGCCCGAAGAAGTGACCAAGATCGTCAAAGAGGTCAGAAAGAAAGTCACCACACCACTGGGGATCCATACTCATAATGATATGGACCTGGCGGTGGCCAACACCTTGGCCGCCCTCAATGCCGGGTGTGTGCAGGCGCAAGGGACGTTCAATGGTTTGGGTGAGCGCTGCGGCAACGCGGACTTGTGCACCGTCATCGCTATTTTACACACCAAGATGAAAAAAAGATCCATTCCGGAAAACAAGATCAAACATTTGATGGAGACCTCGTATTATTTGAGCGAAGTGAGCAATACAACACTGTCCAATAACCATGCGTTCGTGGGGCATGCGGCTTTTGCCCACAAGGGCGGGGTGCATATCGACGCCATCCTCAAGAACCCGATGGCCTATGAACATATCGAACCGTCCATGGTCGGTAATCACCGCCGTCTTTTGACCTCCGAATTGGCGGGCAAGATGCCCATCATCCTTAAAGCCCGAAAAATGAACATTCCTCTGGATAAAAATTCCCCGCAGGCCAAAGAACTTCTCAAAGACCTGCAGGAATATGAACATGCCGGTTATCAATTCGAGGCCGCGGACGCGTCGTTCGAATTGTTCATGAAGCGCCGTTTGGGTCTGTACCAGCCGTTCTATCATTTAGACGGGTTTAAGGTTTTTACCGAGAAAAAACTCAATGGTGCGGTCATGGCCGGGGCCACGGTGCGTTTGAAAGTCAACGGCCATGACGAGATCGCCACCATCGAAGGCCATGGTCCTGTGGAGGTTTTGGACAAGGCCCTGCGCAGCGCTTTGAAAAAATTTTATCCGGTCCTGGAAGACATGCACCTTTCGGATTACAAAGTGCGTGTTTTGGACAGCCAAGAAGGGACCGGCGCCAAGGTGCGCGTTTTGATCGAGTCACAGGACGTCAGGGATTCCTGGACCACGGTCGGCGTGCACGAAAACGTCATCGAAGCCAGTTGGGAAGCGTTGGTCGATTCGATCGAATATAAATTGTTAAAGGATAAAAAATCGTAGGGGTTCGATTCATCGAACCCTTATGGATGAGGGCGCGATAAATCGCGCCCCTACAAGATAAATCATGCCTGAATTATCCCCCCGCTACAATTTTTCTGCAACGGAAACAAAATGGCTCAAAGCGTGGAAGGACGGCAATGTGTTTCATGCCGTTCCTGATCCAAAGAAAAAACCGTTTACCGTTGTCATTCCTCCGCCGAATGTGACCGGCATTCTGCACATGGGCCACGCATTCAACAATACCCTGCAGGACATTCTGGTCCGGTATAAGCGCATGAACGGTTTTTGTGCCCTGTGGATGCCGGGCACCGACCATGCCGGCATTGCCACCCAGAATGTTGTCGAGAAAGAATTGGCCAAAGAAAGCAAACACCGCCAGGATCTAGGCCGTACGGAATTCACAAAAAGGCTATGGGCATGGAAGCAGGAATACGGGGATACCATCATTCATCAATTAGAAAGATTAGGGTCTTCCTGCGACTGGCCGCGCACGCGTTTTACCATGGATGAGGCCTATAGCGAGGCGGTCAAAGAGGCGTTCGTTCATTTGTATGACAAGGGCTTGATCTATCGGGGAGAGCGTATCATCAACTGGTGTCCCCGTTGTCAAACTGCTTTGTCTGATGAAGAGGTTGAACACAAAGAAAAAAACGGCAAACTGTATCATATCCGCTATCCTTTCAAGAATGATCTTTCCAAGGGCGTTATCGTTGCCACGACCCGTCCGGAGACCATGCTGGGCGATACCGCTGTTGCCGTCCATCCCAAGGACAAGCGTGACCGCAATGCCGTTGGCCAGGAATTGGTCCTGCCTTTGACCGGGCGGATGATCAAGGGGATCACGGATGATTCCCTGGCCATGGGATTCGGCACCGGTGCGGTCAAGGTGACGCCAGCCCATGATCCGGA
>JACPXN010000014.1 GCA_016196515.1 Candidatus Omnitrophota bacterium
AATCAAGCCCGTACATAGGAGTAGTTTAGATGGTAGAAATTGTCAAATATGCCGGTACAGGCCGCCGCAAGAGTTCCGTGGCCCGCGTTGTTTTGACGCCGGGGCAGGGCACGATTTTGGTGAACAAGCGCGAATTCACGGAATATTTTCCGCGGGAAACCGACCGGATCTCCATTCTTCAGCCGTTGAAACTCACGAATTTGGAAAATAAATTTGACATCGCCGTTTCTGTGACCGGCGGCGGCTCCACCGGACAGGCCGGCGCGTTCAAAATGGGTTTGTCGCGGGCCCTGCTCGTCAGCGATCTGTTGACCAGAGGCGTGCTCAAAAAAGCCGGTTGTCTGACCAGGGACTCGAGAATGAAGGAAAGAAAGAAACCTGGCCAAAAGGGAGCTCGCCGCAAATTCCAATGGGTTAAGAGATAATAACCAAATCCATAGTGCAGGCGTAAAGCCGATCTCCCTTCGAAATACGTTGACGAGACCGGCTTTTTTATTTATAGTAAAGACATTTTACCGTCGGGAAAAATATGAAAAACATCCTTAAGGCCGGCATTGCCGGTGTTAGTGGTTACACGGGCAAAGAGGCATTGTCTATCCTCCTGAAACACCCGCGGGTGCGCGTCACGTACGTGGCGGCCAACAATACGCGGGGACGGGTGGACGGGATCTATCCCGAATTTTTGGGACGGACGGACCTTGTTTGCCAAAAATTCAACATCGTCCAAGCGGTCCAACATTGCGATGTCGTGTTTTTGGCGCTTCCGCATACCGAGTCCATGCGTGTCGCCGGAAAACTTTTAAAAGCCGGGGTCAAGGTCATTGACTTAAGCGCCGATTACCGGCTTAAAAGCACCAGGGTTTATGGGCGCTGGTATGGCCGTCAACACGCGGACGTCCAAAATGTCGCCAAAGCCGTGTATGGCCTGCCGGAATTGTTCCGGCAGAAAATAAAGACAGCGGCGCTTGTTGCAAACCCGGGCTGTTATCCGACAGCCGCCATTTTGGGATTGGCACCCCTGGTCACGGCCAAGACCTCATCCATCATATCTGTTGTGGTGGATGCCAAATCCGGGGTCTCCGGAGCGGGGCGCAAGGCATCCTTGGATCTATTGTCCAGTGAGGTCAATGAGAATTTCAAGGCCTACAAGGTCCTGGCGCATCAGCATACGCCCGAGATCGACCAGGTCTTGTCGAAATTGGCCGGAAAGAAGATGGCGGTGCATTTTGTCGCCCATTTATTGCCCATCAACCGGGGGATCTTGAACACCATGTACGTGCATCTCAAAGAGGGAATAACGTTGGGCCAGCTGCGCGCTTTGTATAAGAAATTTTATAAAACAGAACCGTTCGTCCGCATCCTGCCTTCAGGCGGCCAGCCCGAAGTCAAGAACGTTGCCAACACCAATTTTTGCGACATCGGTCTTGCGGTCAGTGCCGACGGGAAAATGGCGGTCATCACCAGCGCCATTGACAATCTGGTCAAAGGCGCGGCAGGCCAGGCCGTGCAGAACATGAACATCATGTGCGGTTTTACAGAAAACCAGGGGTTGTTATGAAGATCGTCAAGGGCGGCATCACCGCGCCCCAGGGATTCTTGGCCAACGGAGTCGCCTGCGGGATCAAGCGTTCCGGTAAAGCGGACTTAGGCCTTATTGCGTCCACGGTACCTGCGGTGACGGCCGCCGTGTTCACCAAAAATTCCATCAAAGCAGCGCCGCTTGTGGTGAGTATGAAACACGCGGCCCGGGGCCGCGGCCGGGCGGTTTTGGTCAACAGCGGCAATGCCAATTGTTATACGGGCGCTTTGGGTTTGAAGCACGCGAAAAGTTCTACGCGTTTGGTCGCGCAATTGCTGGGGACCAAACCGGAGGATGTGCTGGTGACGTCGACGGGGATCATCGGCAGGCATTTGCCGTACCATAAAATTGTGGATGCCGCGCCCGCCTTGGTCAAGGGCTTAAGTCCGTCGGGCGCCAACAAATTCGCGCGGGCCATCATGACGACAGACCTGAAGGTCAAAGAGATCGCCGCCGCCATCAAGTTGGGCGGCAAGACAGTGACCATCGGTGCCTGCGCCAAGGGGTCGGGGATGATCGAGCCCGATATGGCGACCATGCTGGGGTTCGTGACGACCGATGCCGATATTTCTTCAGGGATGTTGAAAACAGCTTTGAGGCGTGCTGCACAAAGGTCTTTCAACAGCATCACCGTTGATGGATGTATGAGCACGAATGACATGGTGACCTTGCAGGCCAATGGATTGGCGGGCAACAAACGCATCACCGCCGCGGATGCCGACTTTAAGAAATTTTATGAGGCGCTGGAATTCGTGTGCGTGGATCTGGCCAAAAAGATCATCATCGACGGTGAAGGCGCCACCAAATTTTTGACGATCCATGTGACGGGCGCTGGCCATGGGCCCCAGGCCAAAAGGATCGCCAAGGCCGTGGCCAATTCGCCCTTGGTCAAGACCGCGGCCTTCGGCAGTAACCCCAATTGGGGACGGGTGGGTGCGGCGGTGGGGTCTTTGGGCATCAAAGGTATTGACGAAAGGAGCATGAGGATCTCTTTCAGTCCTTTTGACAAAAAAGAGATCGTCATCAACGTCGCCCTTGCTCTGGGCAAATATGAAGCCACGGTCTATACTTGCGATCTGTCGTACGAATACGTGAGGATCAATGGAAAATATAATTAAAAAAGCATCGATCCTCATCGAGGCCATTCCGTACATCCAGGCCTTTCGCCGCAAGATCTTCGTCATCAAATACGGCGGGAGCATCCTGGACGACCCGAAGATACGGCACAATGTCCTGCAGGACATCGTGTTCTTGAGTTATGTCGGCATACGGACCATCATCGTGCACGGCGGCGGGCCGCATATCAGCGCCCGGCTCAAAGAGCAGGGGCTCAAGTCGGAATTCATCAACGGCATCCGCGTGACCGATAAGCCGACCTTGAAGATCGTCGGGGAGGAACTGGACAAACTCAACACCATGATCGTCGAGGAGATCAAAGCGCTCAAAGGCGACGTCAGCGGGTTCAAAGGCGAGGAGAACATCATCTTCGTCAAGAAAAAGAAAGCGGACAAAGACTTAGGGTATGTCGGCACCATCACCTCGGTCAACAAGGACACCCTGCAGGAGCATCTATCTAAGGGACAGATCACCGTGGTGTCGCCCATGGGTGTTAGCGTTGAGAAACAGCCGCACAATGTCAACGCGGATGAGGTGGCCAGCGCCATTGCCAATTCGATGAAGGCCGAGAAACTGGTCCTTTTGACCAATGTGCCCGGCGTCATGCGCGACCCCAAGGACCCGGAGTCCCTGATCTCGACGCTGACCGTTGAACAGGTGGGCCAGTTGATCAAATCCGAGGTCATTTGCGGCGGCATGATCCCTAAGGTCAATTCCTGCGTCGATGCCCTGAAAGGCGGCGGGGTGCAAAAGACGCACATCGTGGATGCCCGTCTGGCGCACGCGCTGTTGCTGGAGTTTTTCACGGACCAGGGTGTCGGCACCCAGATCCTTAAGAAATGAGCATTGCCATGCAAGTACAAGAAATTTTTGACACATACGACCAGCACATCCTGTCCACGTACACGCGGCTGCCCGCCATTTTCGTCAAAGGCAAAGGCAGCGTGTTGACGGACATTCATGGGAAAAAGTATTTGGATTTTTTCCCGGGCTGGGGGGTGAGCAATCTGGGGCACTGTCATCCGAAGGTGATGGGAGGGGTGCGCGACCAGATCGGCAAACTCATCCATGTCCCCAACAATTTGTATCATCCTTTTCAGGCGAAACTGGCCAAAGAATTGGTGCGGGTGTCTTTCCCGTCGCAGATATTTTTTTGCAACAGCGGCGCGGAGGCCGTGGAGACAGCCATCAAATTCGCAAGGTGCTATGGCGAGGGCAAACGGTTTGAGATCATCAGCATGGTCAATTCTTTTCACGGCCGGACCATGGGGGCTTTGAGCGCGACAGGCCAGCCCAAATACCATAAGGAGTTTGCGCCGCTCGTGCAAGGGTTCAAGCACGTTCCTTTTAATGATACCGGGGCTTTCAAGGCCGCGGTCACGGACAAGACCGTGGCGGTCATTCTCGAACTCATCCAGGGCGAGGGCGGCATCAACGTGGCCTCCAAAGAATATGTCCGGGCGGTGCGCAAAATTTGCGATGAGAAAAAGGTCCTTTTGGTCCTGGATGAAGTGCAGACCGGCTTGGGCCGCACCGGGGCCATGTTTTGTTATCAGCATTACGGCATTACCCCGGATTTGATGTGCCTGGCCAAGGCCCTGGGCGGCGGTTTGCCCATCGGCGTTTGCCTGGTGCGTCAGGATTTGAACAGCGTGTTCAAACCCGGCATGCACGGCTCCACCTTTGCCGGAAGCCCTTTGGTCTGCAAGGCGGCGCTGGGCGTGCTGAAAGCCATTCACAGCGAGAAGGTCCTGGCCAATGTCAAAGCGCTTGGGCCGTATCTCGTCGGGAAACTGGAAGAATTAAAAGCCAAATATCCGGTCATCAAAGACGTGCGGGGGCTGGGGTTCATGGTCGGTGTTGATTTGAATGTTGACGCGCAGGGCGTTTTCAAAGAATGCTTTAACCGGGGGCTGATCATCAATTGCACGCAGGACCATGTGCTTCGCATCATGCCGGCGCTGAATGTCACCAAGCGGCAGATCAACAAAGCCATGCATATTCTGGACGTGTCTTTGTCCACTGTCGTGGGCAGTCCGCAGAAGGTGGGCGTATGAAGAAAGACTTAGTCAAACTTTTGGATTATTCGACGCCTAAGATCCTGGCCCTTTTGGACAAAGCCAACGCGCTCAAAAAATCTAAAGCCAAGACGCGTTTGGATTTGAAGGGCAAGACCGTCGGGCTCGTGTTCCAGAAACCGTCCAACCGCACGCGGGTCTCTTTTGAGGTCGGCGTCCATC
>JACPXN010000015.1 GCA_016196515.1 Candidatus Omnitrophota bacterium
CGCATTCGCGGGACCTCATCCGCAGCCGGCCAGCCTCGCTTGAACCAGTGGCGCTCGGCTTGGCTTCGAATCCCGCCGGTATAAAGCATATTAAAATGGTCGGGAAGGCGGGATTCGAACCCACGACCTCTTCGTCCCGAACGAAGCGCGCTAGCCAGCTGCGCTACTTCCCGATCATATTATTTGATTATGTTAACATCCCGACGGTGTTCCGTCAATCCTTCGACTCGCCCCGCCTTTGGCGGGGCTCGCTTTAGGACAAGTTTTCACGCCTCTTTGATCCCGAGTCCGATCTCGGCTTCGGCGACCAGTTTGTCCCCCACCTTGACCTCGGCGCGGATAATGCCGGTTTTGGGCAAAAGTTTCACGGAAGAGATCTCGATGCGCAACTGATCGCCGGGCACCACGGGATGGTGAAAACGCGCGTCGGTCTTGGCCAGATGATAAACCAGGTCCTTGCCCTGCAAATTCTTGCTGTAATAAAAATAGACGCAGCCCGCCTGGGCCATGGCCTCGATGATCAGCACGCCGGGCATGATCTTTTCACCCGGAAAATGCCCCTGAAAAAACTGTTCATTGGTTGAAACGTTCTTGATGGCCGTTAATTTCTTATTAGGGACGCACTCAACGACCTTGTCGATCATCAAAAACGGATAACGGTGGGGAATGATTTTTTGAATTTCTAAAATATCCAAGATCATATTTTTTTCTCCTTACAGGACCCCGCCGTTTCCGCCATCAGCGGAGGCGGGGCTTGCGTTTAAAACATATTTTGCCAGAATATCCGTCTCGACATTCACCCGGTCCCCCGCCTTCTTATGGGCCAGTGTCGTCACGGCCAGCGTATAGGGGACCAAATAAACGCTGAAATCCGAAGCCCCCACCTTGCCGACGGTCAAACTGATCCCGTCAACAGCCACCGACCCTTTGGGCGCCAGATATTTGCGGTTCGTTTTAGAAATTCCGACGGTCAGCGCCACCCAATTCTTCGCGCGCTCGACGCGTTTGACCACGGCGGCCTCGTCCACGTGGCCGGTGACAAAATGCCCGCCCAAACGGCTATCAGGCCTTAACGCCAATTCCAAATTGACCTTATGGCCGGTCTTAAGGTCTTTGAGCGCGGTTTTGGTCATGGTCTCGCGCATCGCGTCAAAACGAATGACGGTCCCCTTTTTACCCGACGCGGTCAGGCAAACGCCGTTGAGCGCGACACTATCGCCCAAACGCACATCCTTGGCCAAAGGCCCGGCGTCCACGGACAAGACCATCAAATTGGCTTTTGTCCCCATGGCCTTGATCGTTCCCGCGCGTTGAATAATTCCGGTGAACACTATAAATACCCCTCGATCAAAATATCTTCGCCGATCTTGCCGACGGAAATGTCCTTCAATTCAACGGTGTCATCCAGGCGCCTGACACGCAATCCCCGGACAGCATCCAAACCCTCTCCCATGATCCTGGGAGCGACATACACCATCATTTTGTCCACCAGGCCCTCTTTGAGCGCAACACCGACCAAAGCCGCGCCCCCTTCGACCAAGATAGCAGTTATTTCCCGTTGGGCAAGAATTTTCAAAGCCCGACGCAAATCCACCCTGCTTTCTTTGGCCGGTGTCACCATGACCTCGGCTTTGCGGCCTAATGATCTTATCCTGCGCGCCGAAGCTTTGCTCGTGGTCAAAATCAAAACATCGTCCCGGCGCGTGCCTTTAAAAAGTCGGGCATGAACCGGTGTCTTCAAGTCTGAATCAAAAATGATCTTCTTCAAACGTTTGGCAGGGACGGAATTCAAAACCGGGTCGTCTTTGATCACCGTATTGACCCCAACGGCAATGGCGTCAAAACCGAAACGCATGCGGCGGGCGAGATCGCGGCTGGCCTTGGAGGTGATCCATTTGGATTCGCCGCTTAAAGTCGCAATTTTACCATCTAGGGTCTGAGCGGTCTTAGCCACCACAAAAGGCATGCGTGTGCGGACCCATTTGTTGAACGCCTCATTCATGCGTGTCAGTTCTTCCCGCAAAAACCCGACCTCAACGCTGATGCCGGCCTTGCGCAAAATTTTCACCGACTTGCCGCTCATGAAAGGGTTGGGGTCCAGAACGCCGACATAAACCTTGCGGATGCCGGCGCGGATGATGACATCTATGCACGGCGGAGTACGGCCATAATGAGAACATGGCTCAAGCGTCACGTACAGAACAGCGCCTTTGGCTTTGGCCCCGGCTTTCTTTAAAGCCATGGCCTCGGCGTGGTCAGCCCCGCAACGCGCGTGCCATCCCTCGGCCATGACCTTGCCGTTCTTGACCACGATGGCGCCGACCATCGGGTTAGGCGAAGTCCTACCCCAGCCCTTGGCGGCCAATTCGTAAGCACGGTGCATATAAAATAAATGATCGTTCATGGATGGGAACATTATACAGAAATCTTCACTTCTTGGGAACGAATGATATCCGCAGGTCCGCCCGGCAGGCAGAGGCTATTTTTTGAAGGAGGAAAACGCTATACCCTTTATAATTATTACTTTCATACCGTGAGATAGCGGACTTGGTTGTATGGATCTTTCTGGCCAACTGGTCTTGGGTCAAATGGGCTTTATGGCGCAACTGGGCTATTTTTTCTGAAACAATGAGACTTTTGTATTCCTGATCAAATTTCTCCCTAAAACCCTTGTCTTTGAACAACTTATCCGCATAAGTTTGCAATTTATTGACTTTCATAATATACGCCCCCTTTGTCTCGGAATTCATAGTCCAGTTTAAACTTCATCGCCTTGAACAGCTCTCTGTGGTCAACCTTTTGCGTTTTCTTGCGATACGCATTGGTTATGATGATTTTCCTCCCTTCGTAGAAAAAATTAAAAAACCGCTCCTCCTTGGGCTTAAATTCAAAAATCTTTTCTTGCCTGTTAACCAATCTGAATTTCGTCTCATCAAAAAGCCTGCCGTTGTCCGCTATATATTTGACCAGAGCCAGCAATTTTACCTGGATCCGCTGGTCCGTGGCATCAAAATACTCCTTTGCCGGCATTTCCCCCTTTCCCGTAAAGTAAAACTCAACCTGAAATTTCTCTCCCTGATAAAGAACGTAGTCCTCCCGGCTGGGCACGGCCATGGCCATACTCCTTTGTAAGGTTAGCATATATGCTAACATTTGTCAAGATGATTGAACAACGATCTATGGGGGAATTTCTATTTACTGCTCCGATCGGGGAATCGGATGAAACATGCCGGCCAAGGAGCCGAGGAAACTATTGTCTATAATACATCACAAACGCTCAAATCGCAACCTGTTCAATTCCCATGATCATTTTGTTGGGGTCAACAAAATGATCCTATACAATTGTTTGGCCCACCATTTTGCTGACGTCAGCAGAATGATCAGGGCAATCTGGAAAAAACCTTAACTAATTCAGGTTACGGTGGGCGTGTACCCCGAATTCACTTAAATCGCATCCTAACAGTCTATCATCTCACCCATTGTCTGGACAGCCTGTTCATCCCCCGGCTAAAGCCGGGGGGTTAAATCGGCAGACCAAGCTTTCTAAAATACGTCGTCCAGACCGCTCTGCTATATTTACCGATATCAATTTTTGTAACCGGGCGATCTCCGACTATCTTTTGAACCCGTCGAAGCTCTTCAAGAAGAGAAGATTGGCTATAATCCTCTAAAAAATCGATTTCAAATTTGCTTATCATATTCTATTTTCTGGATTCCCGACAAAAACCTGCCTGCCGCGTGTTTAGTGAATCGCGCGCTTCGTAGGCGAGCTGTAAACCGAAGCAGACGGCAAAAATACTCCGTGTGTCATCACCAGATCGTATTTCTTCGCTATCTTTTCGTAAAACTTTATGACCGTGTCCGTGGTATTGGGATAATACACCTCAAGGCCTCCCAAGCCCGCCTTGACCATGGGTGAAATGAGTTCGTCTTTTTGCGTGAGCATGGGATGGGCCATGACCGCGATGCCGTTGCTTTGGCGGATCAAGTCAATGGCCTCGAAGGGCGTCTGTTGGTATTTGGACGCCCAGCCCGGACGGCCCTCGGAAAGATATTTTTCAAAAGCGTCCTTGAACGACGTTACCCATCCTTTTTGCTGCAGCAACGTTGCCAGATGCGCGCGGCCGACCGCCCTGCTTTTGGTCAGCGCGCACACCTCGTCAAATTCGATATTATTGATGCCCACGGCTTTCAAATTGAGGATCATCTGTTTCATGCGCGCCACACGCGCGTCCAAAAACGTCCCCAGACGCTCGAGCAAAGGGCCCTTGTCATGGTCAATGAAATATCCCAGGATATGCACGTCCTTGCCTTCGATCTCCGAGGACAATTCAATGCCCGGGATGACCTCAAGCCCCGAGGGCTTGGCCGCTGCGACGGCAGGCGCCACCCCTTGGGTGATATCATGGTCGGTGACGGCAATGCAGGCAAGACCGGCGTTCAGCGCATCGGCGACGACCTCCTCGGGGGAAGAGGTCCCGTCGGAATAATAAGTATGGATGTGAAGGTCGACGAGGGCCGGCATAGGATAATCTGACGGATCCTGCTTCGCGCCAAAACTACGCTTCGCTTGTTTGGGCGCTTCGCAGGATTAATTCGCCCATAAACTTATGTCGTCCCGCCAAAGGCGGGACTTCCATAAGTTTAGGGCTCATGAACGATCTCTTTTTTATGAATCTTGTCGAGGATGCCGTTGACGAATTTGCTGGATTCCAGGTCGCCGTATTTTTTGGCGAGTTCCACCGCTTCGTTGATGGCAACCTTGGGCGGAATGTCCGTAGTGTATTTGAGTTCAAAAAGCCCCATGCGCAAAATGTTACGGTCAATGATGGCCATGCGCGATAACTGCCAGTTGGTGGCGTATTTGGAAATTTTGTCGTCAATGTCCTTCAGGTTCTCACGCACGCCTCTGGCCAGGCGTTGGGCATAACCCATGACCTCCCCGTCCTTATTGGGCTCCTGGCCCCAATAATCACCGAGAGAATCCTCCAAAGGCCGGCGGGTCAGGTCGATCTGGTAAAGGATCTTCAAAGCGTGTTCACGGGCCAGGGTGCGTCTGCGCATAGAAAGAACATTAGATCTTTTTTAATAAATGGACCATCGCAACGGCGGCCCGGGCCGCGTCCCTGCCTTTATTCGGACCGCCCTTGTCCTGGGCGCGTTTCTGGGCCTGGTCAACGGTATCCGCGGTCAAAACACCCATGATCACCGGTTTTCCCGTCGCCAAAGAGGCCTCCATGATGCCGCGAGCGCCTTCATTGGCGATGATCTCAAAATGGTACGTTTCCCCGCGGATCACCGCGCCCAGACAGATGACGGCATCCACGTTCTTTTTCTTGGCCAGTGTCAAGGCCGCCACCGGGATCTCAAAAGTGCCGGGCACCCACACCGTCGTGATCTGGTCCTCTTTAAGGCCGCAACGTTTGAGCTCCATGCAGCAGGCGTTCAAAAGCGCTTTGGTGATGAAATCATTGAAACACGACGCGACAATGGCAATGCGGGCCTTCTTTTTCACAAAATATGCCCCAACTTGTCTTTCTTGGCCTTCAGGTATTGCTCGTTTTGGGGATTATGCGGGATTTTGATGGGGACCCGCTCCACGACCGTAAGCCCGTATCCTTCCAGACCCACGATCTTGCGGGGATTATTGGTCAATAGCCGGATCTGGCGGACCCCCAGATCAACGAGGATCTGCGCGCCGATGCCGTAATCGCGCAGATCAGGAGCAAACCCCAGGGCCTGATTGGCTTCGACCGTGTCCATGCCGTCATCCTGCAAATTGTAGGCCTTCATTTTATTGACCAGGCCGATGCCCCGGCCTTCATGGCGGCGGATATAAAGCACAACACCCGTGCCGCTTTCGGCAATGGCTTTCATGGCGTTTTTCAACTGGCTGTTGCAGTCGCAGCGCAAAGACCCGAACACGTCGCCGGTCAGGCATTCGCTTTGGGCCCGCACCAAAACCGGCTTGGTCCCGTCGATATCCCCCTTGACCATGGCGATGTGCAGGACATTGTCCACCAGGGACTGGTAAGCGACCATCTTGAATTCCCCGAACTCCGTCGGTAAATTTGCTTCCTCCAGGCGCTCGACGAGTTTCTCGGTCTTGCGGCGGTATTCGATCAAACTGTCGATGGTGCATATCTTCAAATCGCTTTTGCGGGCGAAGGTGACCAGATCATTGGTCCGGGCCATGGTGCCGTCTTCGTTCATGATCTCGCAGATGACCCCGGCCGGATAAAGGCCGGCCAAACGCATCAGGTCCACCGAGGCCTCGGTGTGCCCGGCGCGCACCAGCACCCCGCCCCGGCGGGCGCGCAGCGGGAACAGATGCCCGGGGGTCACAAGGTCCGAAGGTTTGGATTTAGGATCAATGAGGACCCCGACGGTTTTGGCACGGTCAGCGGCGGAAATGCCCGTGGTGACGCCGAACGCCGCGTCCACGGAAATGGTCCAGGCGGTATTGCACTTTTGATGTTTATTGTTCAATTCATCCTTCATGGGATGAAGATCAAGTTCATTGAGCCGGCCGTCCTCCATGGGCACGCAAATCAGTCCCCTGGCCTCCCTGGCCATGAAATTGATGGCATTCGGGGTGATGAATTGGGCGGCAACGAGCAGATCGCCTTCGTTCTCGCGGCCCTCATCGTCCATGACAATGACCATGCGGCCCGCTTTAAGGTCTTCCACAATTTCCGGAATGGTGTTGAACATGGGGTTAAGTATATTCTAAATATTATTCCTTGTCAATGCCTTTGTCCCGTCCTATAATAGGACAAGTTTTTCATAAACCCATTATTTCTAATGACATGCAACTTTCCAAAAAAATAGCTTCCCTGCTCTTACGTCAAAAAAAGACCCTGTCTGCCGCGGAGTCCTGCACCGGCGGCCTTTTGGCCCATACCCTGACCAATATCCCCGGTTCTTCCGCGTTTTTCCATCTGGGGATCATCGCCTACGATGACGCCGCAAAGGCCAAATTATTAAAAGTACCGACCAGAACCCTGGGCGTCCACGGCGCAGTCAGCCAACCCGCGGCCCGGCTTATGGCCCAAAACGTCCGCCATATCCTTAAAACCGACCTGGGGGTAGGCATCACCGGGATCGCCGGCCCTTGGGGAGGAAGCAGGGCCAAACCCGTCGGCCTGACCTATATCGCGGTCAGCGATGGGAGAATGACCGTGTGCAGGAAATTCCACTTTCATGGCACACGCGCAAGCAATAAAAGCAGGGCTGTCCAGGCCGCCTTGCGCCTGATCTTAAGCTTCTTATGAATTTAAAAAACCGCCTCAAACGCTGTTTCAAACCCCGTTTCGCCGTTATTTACCCCTTCGGTGTTTATGCCCTCTTTTGTTCTTCGGACGAACATTCCTTAAAAAACGGGATCGGTTATATCATTGCCGGGGCTTTGCTGCGGCTATGGTCCAACGGTTATGCCATCAAAAATGACCGCTTGAGCACCTGCGGGCCCTATGCTTTTGTCCGCAATCCCCTGTATTTAGGGACCTTCCTCATTGCTCTGGGATTGGCCATCGTATTAAAAATGGGCTGGGTGATGACGGTACTCTTTTTGGCGGTCCTGGGATGGGTCTACAGCAAAACCATTCGTGAGGAAGAAGAGATGTTGGAGGCAAAATTCGGGGATGAATACAAAAAATATTGTTCAAAGACACCGGCCCTGGTCCCTTCCCTCATCCCCTACATCCAGGGAGAGAAATGGCCGTTTCGCATCCGGCGGCTCATCGACAGCAAGGAACACAAGCCGGTGTTCTGGATCATCATCCTCCTCATCCTCTTTCACCTCAAGACCCGCCTGCTCCTCGAACATAAGCCCATGACCACAACAACATGGGCCTGGGTCGCGTTAGGCCTCATCCTCATTGGCCTGGACATTCTCTACGAATTCAACAAAAAGAAGATCCAC
>JACPXN010000003.1 GCA_016196515.1 Candidatus Omnitrophota bacterium
CGCGTATTTGGCCAAGGTGGACAATGTCATCGTGGCCCAGGCGCGGGTGGAGGCGGAGTACGGGTACAATTGTACCCGTTGTCTGGAAAATTTTCAACGTCCGCAGGTCATGGAATATCATTTTGATTTTCCTCTGGAGCCCGACGCTGAATATGTGGACTTAGGGGAAGAGATCCGGCAGGAAATGATCATGAGCAATCCCGCCCGGATCCTGTGCAAGGACGATTGCAAGGGTATTTGCGCCCAATGCGGGGCAAATCTCAATACCGAGAAATGCAAGTGCAAATAACGTAGCCATCAAGGGAGAGGATCATGCCTTTACCAAAACGTCAACATTCGAAAAGCCGCGGGCGTAAACGCCGCACCCACTGGAAGGTGAGCGTTGCGGCTTTGCGCAAATGTCCGCAATGTCAAAAAGCGGGGCTGTCCCATCGCGTATGCCCGTTCTGCGGGTATTATAAAGGCACTCCTATCGTGGAAGTGGCCGCCAAAGCCGTAAAATAATAACATTATGAAGATCGTCATCGACGCCATGGGGGGGGATCATGCCCCTGAAAATGTAGTTGCCGGGGCCGTTGACGCGGTCCATACGTACCGCGTACCAATGGCCTTGGTCGGTATTGCCCAACGCGTCGAAGCCGAACTCAAAAGGTACAAGTATCCCAAAGGCTTTATTGAGATCATCCATGCCCCGGAAGTGGTGGCCATGGATGATCACGCCATCGCTTCCATCCGCCAGAAGAAAAATTCATCCATTACCGTTGGGATCGGGCTTTTGAAAAAAGACGGCTATGACGCTTTCATCAGCGCCGGCAATACCGGTGCCGTGGTGGCTGCTTCCACCGTTGTGCTGGGCATGATCCCCGGCGTGGACCGCCCGGGCATCGGCTGCGTCATCCCCACCTTGAAAAAATTTTCTTTCATGATCGATGTCGGCGCCAACACCGCGGCCAAACCCGAACATCTATTGCAGTACGCCAAAATGGCCAAGGTCTACGCGCGCCTCGTCCTGGAGGTCCCCCGCCCGAGTGTGGGGCTTTTGAATATCGGCGCGGAGGAAGGCAAGGGCACAGAGTTGGAAAAAGAAGCCCACAAAATACTGGAAGAAAGGGAACCTGATTTTATCGGCAATATTGAGGCCAATGAGATATTTACCGGCAAGGCGCATTGCGTCGTTTGCGACGGTTACGTGGGCAACGTGGCTTTGAAAATTTCCGAAGGTCTGATGGAAAGTGTCGCCATCCTGATGAAACGCGAAATTAAAAAGAATCCCGTCGCCATCCTTGGTGCTTTGCTTTTGAAATCCAGTTTGAGCGAAGCCAGGAAATCCATCGATTATTCCGAATACGGCGGCGCCCCTTTATTGGGGGTGGACGGGCTGGTGCTCATCAGCCACGGCCGTTCTTCGCCCAAAGCCATTAAGAATGCCATCCGCGCGGCCATCCGCGAAGTGGAACATGATATTTTGGGAAAGATCAAGGAAGAGGCGGTCAAATGACCACGCCCCATGTCGGGATCCTCGGTTTAGGCGTTTATTTACCAGCGAGAAAACTCACCAATTTTGATCTGGAAAAAATGGTCGAGACCTCTGATGAGTGGATCCGCACGCGCACGGGCATTGTTGAACGGCGCATCGCCGATGCCAAAGAAAAAACCAGCGACCTTGCCACCAAAGCCGCGGCGCGAGCGCTCAAAGACGCTGTGATCTCGGCGCAAAAAATAGACCTCATCATCGTGGCCACGATCAGCCCGGACAGCAATTTTCCGTCGATGGCGTGCAAGGTGCAAAAAGCCCTGGGGGCATCCGATGCCACCGCTTTTGACGTTTCCGCGGCCTGCTCGGGGTTTTTATACGCTCTGACCACGGCGAAACAATACATCCGGACAGGCATGGTCAAAAACGCTTTGGTCATCGCGGCCGAACGGATCAGCGGGTTTATTGACTGGAAGGACCGTTCCACCTGCGTCCTGTTCGGGGACGGGGCCGGTGCCTGCGTTCTGGGCAAGGTGCGTTCGGGAGGCATCATTGCCGATTTTACCCGGTCGTTCGGCAAATACGGTCATTTGATGGAAGTGGTGGCCCAGGAGGTGCGCAGTCCGTTCGACCCTCAAAGAACAATGCCCGCCCAATTGCCCCGTGTGGTCATGCGGGGCCAGGAACTGTTCAAGGTCGCGGTCAATTCCATGGCCGAGGCCGTTGAGGAAGTCCTTAAGAAAGCCAAAATGAAAAAAAGCGAAGTGGACTGTGTTGTCCCTCACCAGGCCAATGACCGCATCATTTCAGCGGTGGCCAGGAAATTGGGCATCCCCAAGGAAAAAATTTTCGTTAATATCGATAAATACGGCAATATGTCCGCCGCGTCCATCGCCGTTGCCTTTTACGAGGCTGTTAAGACCAAACGGATCAAAAAAGGCAGCAAGGTGGTTTTGGTAGCTTTTGGCGCGGGATTGGTCAGCGCGGCGAATGTGGTTAAATGGTAAATATCGCTTTAATTTTTCCCGGGCAGGGCGCCCAAAAAGTAGGCATGGGCAAGGAATTTTATGACACCTCTCTGCCCGCTAAAGCCATTTTCGACCAGGCGGATAAAATTTGTGCCAATGGTTTATTGAAAGTGACTTTTGAAGGCCCCCAAGAGCAATTGACGCAGACCGCCTATTGCCAAAGCGCCATTCTCACCACCAGCATCGCGGCCTTAAAAGCATTTGAGGCCCATCCTCAATTCAAGTCCGTCAAAGTCCGTTATGCCGCTGGTTTAAGTTTGGGAGAGTATTCGGCGCTGGCTGCCTCGGGATCTGTGTCTTTCGCGGATGCTTTGCGTTTGGTGCAAAAACGCGGCGCCTTGATGGAAGAAGCCGCGAAAGAAGCCAAGGGCGCCATGGCCGCGGTCATCGGTTTTGACAAGGATCAACTGGCCGCCATTTGCCGCCAGACCGGGGCAGAGGTGGCCAATTTTAATTCCAAAGAACAGATCGTGATCACCGGCCCTGCCGATAAAGTGGCCGCCGCCATTGAAGCCATTAAGGCCGCCGGCGGACAGAAGGTGATCCCTTTGACAGTCAGCGGCGCGTTCCATTCTTCTTTGATGGCAGGCGCGGCCGAAAAATTCAAGGCCGTCCTTGCCGAGACGGCCGTTCACCAGACAGAGATCAAGGTGGTCAGCAATGTCAATGGCCGGCCGCAAGATGATCCACGGACCATTCGGGAAAATTTGGCCAAACAGATCACGGCGTCCGTGCAATGGGTGGCGTCTGTGGAATACATCATCAGCC
>JACPXN010000004.1 GCA_016196515.1 Candidatus Omnitrophota bacterium
GCCGTGCAGGAAAACACGGTCCCGTTGTTGGCCGCGCATTGATAGGTCACATTATTGGGCAAGATCCCCAGCCCCAGATTGGAGTTGATGGCATTCACGTCCCCGCCGGCCTGCCAATAACTGGCGTTATTATTGTTATAATAGATCTGCTCGGCCGCGTAAATGGAGGTCAAATTGACCGTACCGTCCTTGCGATACCCTTTGTCAATGGATTTGGTATAATTGGGGATGGCAAAGACGGCGATGATCCCCAGGAGGGTCACGACCATGATCAGCTCAATGATCGTAAAGGCCTCCGGCCCGTTGGGCCGATAGGCCCGGAGGGCCTTCAATTGCATTGCGTGCCCCCCCCTTTGCAGACCCCGGTGCAGGTCCCGGAGCATGTGATGACGCCATTTTCATCAATGCCTAATGTGTACGCGCCTGTATTGCGCACGATGGAGGCCACCGGATTGGGAGCGGTGTTGTTCAAACAAGACGGCGGATTGAAATTGACCGATGCCGGGATGGAAATATCAAGGGCACTGCAATCTCCCGCGGAATAACTCCCGGAATTCTCCGACGCGTATCTTTTCTGCGCCCCCAGCAAGGCCGTGAGGTTCTGTGTCGCTTCCGAGGCGATCACGCGCTCCCGGGGGGCCAGCACGAGGGGAATGGCAAGGGCCGCCATGATCCCCAGCATAACGACCACGATGATGATTTCCATCATGGTAAAACCGCGCCGGGACCGGAAAGCCGTTTCACAAGAAACCAACATCTTATCCCCTCTCTAAAAAATATGAGGCGTTGACCACCCGCCTCATATCCCTTAAGCCAACGCTATTTAAACTGATTGGTCCTTACTTGCACATCTTGGCAAAAGCACCGTTGCATGTTTTAGTGACCGCTCCTGTAAGACCATTAAATGCAAAAAGGATGGTGTCTGCCGCAACGATACCATTTTTAACGTTAGGCGTTGCCGTCAAGGTGATGGTTGTCCCAGCCAATGCCGGAGTAAACGACGCAAAATTGGCCGGAAGAGCACCCGCGGGATTTGTCATACGCACCTGAACAAAACTGGTGCAATTTGCCATCATAGCATTGGTTACAGCAACACCGGCGCTTTCGTCAGCAAGACAACGATTAACTGCCTGGACGTACGAAGACCCGACTTGAAAAGCTTCCGCTGCCGCGGCTTTACCAATATTTGCCGTCAATGCGGGAAGGGCAATGGCCGCCAGGATCCCCAGAATAACAACGACAATGATGATTTCAATGAGCGTAAAACCTTGTTTCTTAAGCATTGCTGTTTTCATGTTCTTCTCCCTTGTAATTTTTTACCCACCCTTATGGATATAGTATGCCTTTACCATAGTTTATAACATCCTTGCTCTTATGCAACAAGTATATCATAAAAAATCGCCTGCCGTCAACCGCTCGAGGATTCCAAAAGCCACTCATAAACCGGTTTAATGTCAATGACCCCTTCCTTGACTTTGAGGCGCTCATGCTCATCTTCGGTGAGAATTAATCCCCTCTTTGATCCCAATTCCTTCATCGCGCCCGTCAAAGCGGAAATCTCCCGCTGACGGACCTTCGGATCAGTCAAACTTTCCGTCACCTGGATCAGCAAGTTACGTTTTATTCCCTTCTTGATCATAAAATCGATCTCACGCCCTTCTTTGCCGTGAAAATAGAATATGTCTCCTCCCCGGCGCTTCAATTCAATAAACACCAGGTTCTCCAGATACTTGCCCCTATTCTTTGAAAACTGGAACGCCACGGTGGATATAATGCCGTTGTCAACGCAATAGATCTTCTTCTGCGCCAGGAATTGCTGTTTTAAAGAATAAGAAAACCGCGGCACGGCAAACATCAAATAACTGTCCTGCAAAAAATCGGTATAACTTTTGACCGTGTTCTCACTGCCCAAACGCAGCACTTTCTTAAGGTTATTGTATGAAAATAAACCACCGACATTGGTCAAATAATAAAGGCTTAGTTCGCGCAGGGCCTTAACGTCCTTAATATCATGGCGGGCAACGATATCGCGGTAAAGGATATCGTCATAGATCCCTTTGATGATCACGGCATCGGAAAACTTATGGTATTCGGCGATGCCGCCTTCCCTGGCATACTCCTGAAAATACCTTTTGATCTTTGCTCTTTGTACCGTCAAACTCAAAGAGTTTGCCGCCACATCAAATTTCTTAAAAGACAGAAATTCCCTGAACGATAAAGGATACAACTCCATGACCACCGAGCGGCCGGTCAACCGTGTGCCCAATTCCCTGCTCAATAAAGACGCATTGGACCCGGTAATAAAAAATTTATGCCCCCGCTCCATCATGCGGCGCACAAAGACTTCCCAATGGACGACGTTTTGGATCTCATCCAAAAAAAATACCCGCTTTTCCCCAAAAAGTTCGACGAGGGTCTCAAACAAATGGTTAAAGTCTTCCTTCTTAAAATCCAGCAGGCGTTCATCTTCAAAATTAAAATAATAATATTGACCCTCATAGTGCTTCCGCGCGATCTGGGCCAAAAGAGTGGATTTGCCCGCACGGCGCATTCCCGAAATAACAATGGCATGGGACATCCGCAAATAGGACGCGATGACCTCCAGGGCCTGGCGAGGGATCCCTAGGTCAAGCTTTTGCTGCGTTTCCCATTGCTCAAGGGCTATTTGTTTTAACAGACGTTTGTCCACCATCTCTGACCTTGGTATATCCTCAATTCTAATGAGAATATACCATACTTAATTCTCATTTTCAATGCGAATTAACCGCCGCTCAAGCTGAACAAGGGAAGGAACATCGCCAAAACAATGGTCCCGATCAGCCCTCCCATAAACACCAGCATCACCGGCTCGATCAGGGTGCCGAAACGCTTCATGAACGCCTCCACGTTCCTCTGATAAAACCCGGAAACATGTTTGAGCATTTTACCGAGCTCTCCGGTCTCCTCCCCCACCTTGATCATCTGCACGGCCATGGAGGGGAAAAACCCGCTCTCCCCCATGGGGTCGGCCAGCAATTTGCCTTCACGCACCGATTCGCGGACCTGGGCGATGATCAGGGAACACGTTTTGTTGGACACCAATTTCTCGGTGATCTCGAGGGCATACAGGATGGGCACGCCGCTGTCCATCAGGATCGCCATCTGCGAAGCGAAACGCTCGACCACAATGAGTTTGTAAACACCGCCGACCGCCGGCAGATGGAACATGACATTCTCGAACGCCAGACGTCCCTGGTCGGTGCCGATGTATTTGCGCAGGAGGAACATAAACCCGGCAACGGTGAGCACGATCCAAATGAAATGGTGCTTGAGCACATAAAAAACGCCGAGGACGGCCACCGTCAGCCCCGGCAATTCGGTGCCCATGCCCTTAAAGATCGTCTCGAATTTGGGGCCCACGAACAGGGCGAAAAAAAGCACGGCCCCTATGGAAATAAAAAATAACACCGCCGGATAGATCATGGCGGAGACGATGGTGGAACGGAAGGCCGCCTCCTGTTCCGTATAAAAAGCCAGTTTATTCAAGACCATGGGCATGGTCCCTGATGCTTCCCCCACCTCCACCAGACTGACCCAGAACGGACTGAACACTTTCGGGTGCTTGGCCAAACTGCCGCTTAAAGGCTTTCCCTGCTCCACGTCATCGCGCACCTGTTTGAGGACCCTGCCCAGTTCCTTGCTCTCCACCTGGGCGCTGATGACATCCAGACTGCGCAAAAGCGTGACCCCGGCCTCCAGCATAGTGGCCAGCTGGCGCGCGAAGACCAGCATGTCCTCGATCTTGACCTTTTTATGGGTGAACCCTTCGGAAACCCTGGATTGGACGGCCGCCATTTTCGGCGAGGCGGGCTTGACGCTTAAAACAAAATACCCGTCGCCCTGAAGTTTTTCCACCAGGGCCTGTTCATCCAGGGCCTCGACGATGGCGGTCCTGGTCTTTCCGAGGGCGTCCTTGGCCGTATAAGAAAACATCGGCATATTTTACCCCGAGGTGATCCCCAAAACCTCTTCCAGACTGGTGATGCCCTCTTCCACCTTTTTCATACCGGACTCAAAGAGCGTGTCCATCCCGTTCTTGCGCGCCGCGTCCTGGATCTCATTGTACGAGGCCCCGCGGGACTTCCGCGATGACCGCGCGGCCCTTATACCCCGTATGATTGCATTCCTCGCACCCTTTGGCGCGGTAGACAAGATCGCTTTTGATCTTGTAGTTCCCCAGTGTCTGTCCGGCGTTTTCATACGGCTCTTTGCATTTGGCGCACAGCTTCCTGGCCAGCCGCTGGGCCACGACGATCAACAGCGACGGGGTCAACAGGAAATGCGGCACACCGATGTCGACCAAGCGCGTCACCGCGGAAGGCGCGTCATTGGTATGCAGGGTGCTCAACACCAGATGGCCGGTCAGCGCCGCGCGCGTGCAGATCTGCGCGGTTTCCAGGTCGCGCACTTCGCCGACCATGATGATGTCCGGGTCCTGGCGCAAAAACGAGCGCAGGGCCGCGGCAAAGGTCAGGCCGATGTCGTTGCGCACATTGACCTGGTTCACACCGTCGATCTTGTATTCCACGGGGTCTTCGCAGGTCACGATGTTCTTGGAAGGGTCCATGACCTCATTGAGCGCCGCGTACAGGGTGGTGGACTTGCCCGAACCCGTCGGACCGGTGACGAACAAAAGCCCGTAAGAGGCCTCAAGCGCCTTGCGGATGAGGGCCAATTGTTTGGGATCAAAACCCAGATTGGTCAGTTCCAGTTTGACCGCGCCCTTGTCCAAAAGACGCATGACCACCTTTTCCCCCCACACCGTCGGAAGGGTGGAAATGCGCAGGTCCACGGTGCGGTCTTCCAGTTTGGCGGAAATACCGCCGTCCTGGGGCAGGCGCTTTTCCGCGATGTCCATTTTCGCCAGGATCTTGATGCGCGAAACAATGGGCAGATGCAGATGCGGCGCCGGGGGCGGGATCTGGTACAAAACACCGTCGATACGGTAACGGATCTCCAACTTGTCTTTGAAGGGTTCAATGTGGATGTCGCTGGCTTTCTCGTCAATGGCCTGGCGGATCAAAAGATCGACCAGTTTGACCACCGGCGCTTCTCCGGCCTTGGCGATCAGCCGGTCAATGGAAAGTTCGGCCTCCATGGGGGACGATTCCACCGCCGCCGCCGGCGCGATGGACACATAGGTTTTTTCCACCGCCCTGTCGAGCATGGACCCCTTATCGTCCCCGCCTTGACTGCTGACATAAAACTCGTTGATAGCGCGGCTTAGGTCCGTTTTGGTGGCGATGACCAGGTTCAGATCGCATCGGGTCAGGATCTTGAGATTGTCGATGACGATGAAATCCAGCGGATCGAACATCGCGCAAGTCAGGGAATCCATGTTCTTGGCCAACGGCAGGACAAAATTCTTCTTGGCAAAATCGTAAGGAACGAGTATCTGCAGGTCCTGATCGGTTTTTGGTTTTAAAAGCCCGGAGGCGTAGGAAGCATAGGGGACCATCAACTGCGCCCCCAAGGTGGCGGCCAGGTCCTCTTCCTTGATGGCGCCCTGTTTGATCAAAAGCTCGCCGATACGCCCCTTGTGCTGTTGCTGAAAGTTGATGGCTTCCCGAAGTTGATTTTCCGTGATCAACCCCTGTTTGATGAGAAGCTCCCCGATGCGCAGGCGCGGCATATTTTATTTGACCCCCTGGCCTTTTCTATTTGTTGGGTCATCCTGAGGAGTCCCGACGCTTTTGGTCGGGACGACGAAGGATCCGTCCATGGAAGACAGTTCCTTGTTCATGGCATCGATACGGTCCAATGAAGACGTTCCCTTTCCGGGAACTTCAGGCGCGGAAAGCCATTTCTGTTTATTGTTCTCGTCCATGATATGCGGCGTGATGAAAATAATGAGTTCCCGCTCCGTACTGCTCTTGTCCTTATGCCGAAAAGCCATTCCCAAAAACGGAATATCGCCTAAGATCGGTAATTTGGTGATGGTGTTGGAGTTATCGATACGTAAAAGACCGCCGATGACGACGGTCTCCCCATCCTTCAGCCTTAAAATGGACTGGGACCCGCGCTCTTCCGCATCCTTGGCAAGCACACCATTGACAGTGACGGTCCCGCTGCGCGCCTGGATGACTTTCGGGTAAACAGCCATGATGATCTCACGGGTCAACAGGTCCGCCTGCGGAGTGACGGTCAGAAATACACCGGTGGGAACGCGTTCAGCCGTCTCAACCTCAGGAGCGCTTGTCGCAGTGGTAGATGTGGTCTTAGTGACGCCTATGGTCTCATTGGCTGAAATTTTGATCTCCGCCGTTTCATTGTTGAGGGTCAACAGACGCGGCCGCGCTAAATTGCGCGTATCGGTCCGGGTGCGAAGAAAATTAACGACCGCTGTCATGCCGGTGGTGCTGATCTTGCCCGCCGTATATTCGATGGTGCCGCCTTCGTTGAGGACCTCCCGCTGGTCGAACGGGACAAACGTGTCCTTGGATGGTCCCGTAAAACTCAAAGGACTGTTCCCGAATTTCACTCCCATCAGGTCCGACGTGACTTTGGAAACGTCAAGCATTTCCACTTCGATGAGGATCTGGGGTACCGGCACATCGAGTTTGGCGATGGTGTCCTCAACGATACCGAACTGACTTTCCACGTCGGTCACGATCAAGCTGTTGGTGCGCGTGTCCTCAACGAGCGTGCCGGACTTGGAAAGCACCGCCTTGACCGCGGCATAGATCCCGCCGGAGACACTGCTTGAACCGGCGGAAGAAGCCAAAGAGGTGGAAGAGGTGGCGCTTGAACTGGAACTGGAAGCATTGTTGGTGATGGAAATGGTATTTTTGATCTTTGAAGACGGGACCGACGCGTATTTCAACGGATAGACGCGCGTCACCACCGTTTTGGACTCAGATTTGGCGCGCACAATGAATACATTGCTGTCCGGGTCCATGACATAGGTCAGGTCATCGGCATCAAGGATCTTGTCCAGCGCGTCCTTGACCGGGATGTCCTCCATAAAAAGCGTCACTTTGCGGCCGGAGACGTCCTGCGCCGCGATAAAATTCATCCCGGACTGCTGGGAAAATATCTTCAGGACATCCACCAACGCGGCATCCTTGAAATCCATCGAGATCTTCCTGGAGGCGGCGTTGGACTGTCCCAAATGAAAAAACCTTTCTTCAATACCATCGGCCAGGGCCGGATGGGCCAGCGATCCCAGCAGCAGCGCGCATAAAAAAATATTCATGGTCTTCTCCACAAATAACGGCATTATTATTTTTGCACTTGGACGATAAAATTTTTTCCCTGGACGTCGAACTCCACCTGGCCTTTACGGATGGCCGCGACCTTCGCTCCCTGGACCACATCCCCGATGCCGACCACCAGGCCATTGACGATGGCCCGCGGTTTGGGGCCGGCCCATAACACGCCGCTGATCTTCAGGTCCGGCGCAACGAACGGCTTGGGCGGCGGCGTCCGATTTTTTACGGCCTCGGGAACACGCAAAGACGGACGGGCCGTTCCCACGGCCCCGCCTTTGGCGGGGTCCGTCTTGACGGCCGCCTGCGGCATTTGAACAGCGAACGGGTCCTTCAACTGGGACAAGAACAGGCCAAACGCGGCATCATCCATTTCCGCGGGCGCCTTGGCCTCGACGCACAATGCCTGCCAGGGACCTATGAACAACCCGAAAATGAACAAGAGGACCATTCTCATTTTTTCATGCGCACACAAGATACGGACATCTCCACCGTCAACGGACCCGCTGTATGGGCATTGTCTTTGACCCCGCCGGTCAATGACCCGATCTTTAAAAAATAAGGCGAACGTTCGATGGTGTGCACGAAAGCCAAAAGGTCATTGAATTTTGAAACGCTGACGCTCAAACGCATGGTGGAGCTGTCATACAATTTTTCGCTTTTTGAAAGACCCGGCGCGTAATTGAGGATCGCGACATTGTTTTGCGCGGCATAGTCGGCGATCTGACCGATCAGTTTCTCGTCCTCCAACGGACGGGGCAAAGCGGCAAGAAAATCTTTTAATGCCTTCACCGAAAGGTCATGCTGGCTCACGATATCCATTTTTTCCTGCAAGCGTTTCATGTCCTGCTCTTGCCCCGCGGCCCGCGCACGGTAGCCGTCAAAGATCATCAGAAGTCCGATGATGCCAAGCACCACAAAGACACCGGACAGGGTCCTCGTCTTGTTTGCGAACAATAACTGAACGATCTTATTGACATTCAGGTCCTTCATATTTTTCACAATATCTTTCATAAGGCCTTCTTTAAGAACAGGTGATCAAAAAATACGTCACCGCAACGCCGTTGATGTCCTGCCTTTGCATGGACGTCAACTGCACGCCGGACAAATACCGGGACAGTTCTTTGCTGGACCTTAAAACCTCCACCAGCCCGTTGACCAAACGCAGTTGCTGATTTGAGTTCTCGGCGTAGACGTAACCGGAAATATCCATCGTCACTTGATCGTCGTTGCCGTAACGCACGTTCAAATCCTTGAGCCATACGCCTTCGGGGAGCGATCGGACCGTATAGGCCAATAAAAACGCCGCGTCGGTCTTGATCCGTATTTTTTTGTACTCTTTCAACTTGCCGCGATTGTCGGCGGTCTTCTGCTATCCTCAACAGGCACGGACAAAGATCCGCCCTGGGCCAAAGAAAGGCCGGTCACCTGCGATTCCAGACTTTTAAGTTTCCATTGGGACGCGGCAAAGGCCGCGGCAAGGACCGCAACGCAAAGGGCCGCCGTCTGCAGGGCCGGGACGAACTCCCCGATGTCCAATGAAAGGCCGAATACCGCCGTTTTGAAAGATGCCGCGCTTTTTTTCCGGATAAAATTAAAAACCGACATAACGGGCAAAACGTTGGACACGCAGGCACCCAACGCGTACAAACCCTCCACCTGGCAGGCCTGAAAATGAG
>JACPXN010000019.1 GCA_016196515.1 Candidatus Omnitrophota bacterium
TCTTCTCAACAAAGGCCTTGTCAGGATCGTGGGCCGCAAGGAAGTGCCGGGCCGCCCGTTTTTGTACGGCACCACGAAAGAATTTTTGGAATATTTCGGTTTGAAGTCGTTGGAGGACATCCCCAAGATCAAGGCATTGTCGTTGCCGTTACAGCCGCAGGCCACGGATGAAATGAACCCGCCTGCCGGCGAGGCAGGACTGGAGGCCGCCGGCCAGGAAACGAGCGGCCAGTCACGCGTGGCTGAAGGGGAAGATCCCTCGCTTCGCTCGGGATAAATTTCCCCGCCGTTGGCGGGGTCATTTAGGAGCAGAAATAATGGACCTGACCCATTTGCGTAAAAAAATAGATTCTTTGGACGTCCAAATCGTCGCTCTTCTTAACGAGCGTGCCGGTATTACTTTGTCTATCGGCAAAGAAAAACGCAAGAACAAGAAATCTATTTATACGCCTGAACGTGAGAAACAGGTTTTGGCTCGTATTAGAGGATTAAATCGAGGTCCACTGTCAAAGCAATCTTTGGAGGCGATATATCGAGAAATCATGTCTGGTTCTTTATCTTTGGAAAATGAAAAGCCTTCGCGAATTGCTCATTTAGGGCCAAAGGCCTCATATACACACATGGCGGCTTTAGAAAAATTTGGACAATCCGTTGGATATATCGCATGTGATAACATTCCGGATGTTTTCAACCGGGTTGAGCATGGTGATTGTGATTATGGTGTTGTGCCTGTCGAGAATTCCAATGAAGGCGCCGTGACACATACGTTCGATATGTTGGTTGATTCTGATCTGAAAATATGTTCGCAGACCCTGATGCCTATCGCTCATAATCTTTTGGCGAACGTATCAATGAATAAGATCAAACAAATTTATTCCAATTCCCAAGTTTTCGGTCAATGTCGTCAGTGGCTTATGGTGAATATGCCTAAAGCGGAATTGTTCGATGCCGTTTCTTCAGCAAGAGCTGCACAAATGACAGCCAAGAAAAAGAATGCGGCATGTATTGCTTCGGAATTAGCAGCTCGAGTGTATGGGCTTAAGATTCTTAAAAAAAATATTCAGGACAATAATGCTCATAACATTACACGTTTCCTTGTGTTATCCAGGGTGGACGCCGGGCCCACGGGCCGCGACCGCACATCGCTGGTTTTCTCCATCAAGGACAAGGTCGGCGCCTTGCATGCCATGCTGACGCCATTCTATAAAAATAAGATCAACCTGACCAAGATAGAATCCCGGCCTTCAAAAAAGAAGGCCTGGGATTATTATTTTTTCGTGGATTGCGAAGGCCACCAGAAGGACAAGGCCGTGGCCCGCGCCCTCGGCCAGCTCGAGGGCATGTGCAAATTCATGAAGATCTTAGGGTCTTATCCGGTATTGGATTAAGGAAATCCCGCTACGCGGCAAAATTTTCATTTGGCCGCTTCGCGGGATAAATTCGCACAGGCTGACTTGGTGTCGGCCTTAACAGGCCTCCACAAGTCAGGTGCTCATTTAATGAAGGTCGCCCGTCAAAGCATATTGGCCGTCAAGCCCTACGTCGGCGGCAAACCCATTGCTGATGTCCAGCGGGAACTGGGTTTAACAAGCGTCATTAAACTCGCTTCCAACGAGAACCCTTATCCGCCTTCGCCAAAGGTGTTGGCGGCCATCGCCCAAGCGGCCAGGGACGTCAACCGTTATCCCGACGGCAATTGTTATGAACTGCGCCGTGTTCTGGCCAGGCGTCTGGGTGTTGCGCCCGGGCAACTGGTGTTCGGCAACGGGTCGGATGAGATTATTGTCATGGCGGTCAAGGCCTTTGTGCGCGAGGGGGACGAGGTGGTCATCGCCAAACCGTCGTTTCTGGTCTACGGCCTCGCTTCCCGTATTGCCGGGGCCAGGGTGAGGGAGGTCGCGCTTAAAAGTTTCCGTTACGACCTGGAAGGCATGAAGCGTGCCGTCAACAAACGCACCAAGATCGTTTTTATCGGTAACCCCGATAATCCGGCAGGGACCTATGTCACCCGCCAACAAATGAAAGCGTTCCTGAAAGGGGTTTCGCGCGACGTTCTGGTGTTCATCGATGAGGCCTATTTCGAATATGTCCGCGCCAAGGATTATCCCGACGGTATCCGGTTGATCGCCGGACATCCCAATGTGGTGGTCACGCGCACGTTTTCCAAGATGTACGGTCTGGCCGCTTTGCGTATTGGTTACGGTGTGGCACGGCCGTCGGTGATCGGCATTTTCAACCGCGTGCGCGAGCCGTTCAACGTCAATGCGCTGGCCCAAAGTGCCGCCGTCGCCGCTCTGCAGGACCGCGCTCATTACGCCGCCGTCGCCGATGATATTGAGGCCCAGCGCCGATTTTTGTACCGCGCCTTAACGGCCCTGGGACTTGAATACGTTGAAAGTTTTACCAATTTTATTTTGGTCCGCGCCGGGGCCGGCGGGACAAAAGCGGCACAAGCACTTTTGAAAAAAGGCGTCATCGTGCGCGACATGAGCGCGTGGGGATTAAAAGGGTATATCCGTGTCTCTTTGGGGACATCCCTCGAGAACAAGCGGTTCATTAAAACATTGGGCCTGACGCTATCTGCGACCAACAGGGAGTGCCCGGTATGAGGGCCGTCAGGCACGCCTGCCTGCCGGCAGGCAGGTTATCAACTTTAAAATAGTATAAATTAGGAAAGGTCCTTTTATGATCGTCATTTTAAATCCGGATGCCACCGAGGCGCAGATCCAGCACATCGTCAACCGGGCCAGCAAACTGGGCCTCAAGTCCAATATTTCCCGCGGGGTCGAGCGCACGGTCATCGGGTTCATCGGACCGGAGGATGCTTTGCGGGTCATCCCGCTGGAAGTGTTTCCCGGTGTGGACCAGGTCATGCAGGTCTTAGCACCGTATAAACTCGTGTCCCGCGAATTCAAGAAACAGGACACGGTCATCAAACTTAAGGACCGAGTCAACGTCGGGGGCAAGAAGCTCGTGGTCATGGCCGGGCCCTGTTCCGTGGAAGGGTATGAACCGCTCTTGTCGGTGGCCAAAAAGGTCAAGGCCCTGGGGGCCACTATTTTGCGCGGCGGCGCCTTCAAACCGCGCACCTCGCCCTATGATTTTCAGGGTTTGGGCGAAGAGGGCCTGAAGATCCTGCAGCGGGTAGGCCGGGAAACAGGGCTGTGCACCATCTCCGAGGTCATGGACACGCGTCAGGTCGACCTGGTCGCCAGATACGTCGACGTTCTGCAGATCGGCGCGCGCAATATCCAGAACTTTGCGCTTTTAAAGGAAGTGGGTTTGATCAAAAAACCGGTGATGCTCAAACGCGGCATGAGCACGACGGTGAAAGAATGGCTCATGTCCGCCGAATACCTTTTATCCAACGGTAATTTCGATGTTATGCTCTGTGAGCGCGGCATACGCACGTTCGAGACCTCCACCCGCAATACGCTGGACGTCAACGCGGTGGCCGTGGCCAAGAAACTCACCCATTTGCCTGTGGTGGTCGATCCGAGCCATGGCACCGGCCACTGGCAATACGTGGCCGCGGGTGCCCGCGCGGGCATTGCCGCCGGATGCGACGCGATCATGGTGGAGGTCCACGACAACCCCGAAGAGGCGCTTTCCGACGGGGCCCAATCGCTGATGCCGGACAAATTCCAGGAACTCATGGTTTCCTGCCGGCGCGTGGCCCAGGCCTTGGACAGGGAAATTTAATATGTTCATCCGCAAACAATTGTTCCGCAGGGTCGCCATCGTCGGGGCCGGTTTCATGGGCGCGTCCCTGGGACTGGCCATCAAAAAACACGGGTTGGCCAAAGAGGTCATAGGCATCGGCCGGCACGAAACGTCTTTGCGTGAAGCGACCGATGTGGGCGCCATTGACGAAGGCACGCTGGACCTCAAAAAAGGCGTTCAGGGGGCGGACCTGATCATGCTGGCCACTCCGGTTTCCGGAATTCTGGAGACCCTGGATATTCTGGGCAAAGATTTCAGGCGCGGCGGGGTCATTGTCACCGATGTGGGCAGCACCAAAGCCGCGATCGTGGACAAGGCCGAGAAGGTCCTGCACCATTCTGTGCTGTTCGTCGGCTCGCATCCTCTGGTCGGTTCAGAGAAAAAGGGACCCGCCTGTGCCAGCGACAAACTTTATGAAGGCGCCGCCTGCATTATGACGCCGACCCAGAAGACCAACCGTTTGGCCCGTGACAAGATCAAATATTTTTGGGGACAGTTGGGCTGCCAGGTGAAAATGATGGAGCCCCATGAACACGACGAGGCCCTTGCTTACGTCAGCCATCTTCCGCATCTGTCCGCGTTCGCCATCATCAGGGCCATCCCCGACCAGTTTTTGGAACACGCGGCGCAGGGACTCAAGGACACCACCCGTGTGGCCGCTTCGGACCCCGAGGTGTGGCGGGACATCGCCTTGTCCAATCCCAAACATGTCCTTAAGTCCCTCGACGAGATGGTCCGCGCCATCGCCGTGATGCGCAAGGCGATCGTCAGCAAAGACCGCGAGGCCTTGGCCGAGTTTTTCCGTCAGGCAAAGGCCAGGCGCGAACGCATTGAAAAATCCCATGGCGGCTAAATGTTTGATCATCACTCTCGACGGGCCCGCCGGCGCCGGTAAAAGCACGGTGGCCCAGGCCCTGGCCAAACGGTTGGGGATCTCTTATTTGGACACCGGGGCCATGTACCGTGCCTTGACGCTTAAAGGCCTGCGCGCCGGCATTGACCTGGCCGATGAAAACGCGCTGGCCGCTTTGGCCAGGCACACGCGCATTGATTTCAAGGAAATGCCCGATGGCACGTTAAACGTCACCCTGGATGGGGTGGACGTGTCGCGCCAGATCCGCACGCTTGAGGTGACCAACAATACTTTTTACGCGGCACGGGCCCCTAAGATCAGAAAGATCCTGGTGGCCCGTCAAAGACAGATCGGCCTTAGGCGGTCTTTGGTCGGCGACGGCAGGGACCTGGGGACCGTGGTTTTTCCGAAAGCCGATCACAAATTTTACGTGGACGCTGATTTTGAGGAACGCGTGCAGCGCCGCCTGCGGGACCTTAAAGGCGCCCATAAGACGGTGGACAAGGCCCGGCTGCGCGCGGACATGAAAGAGCGTGACCGTAAAGACCTTTCCCGCAGTGTCGGCCCTTTAAAAAAGGCCAAGGACGCCATCGTCATCGACTCATCGGGCCTGACCGTCGAGACCACGGTGGACAAGATCATGCGTTACCTATCCTAATGGACCAGGAACTCATCCGGAATTTTTCCATCATCGCCCACATCGACCATGGCAAAAGCACCCTGGCCGACCGTCTGCTGTTGTTTAGCGGTGCCATCGACGAGCGCAAATTCCATCATCAGATGCTCGACGACATGGACCTGGAGCGCGAGCGCGGCATCACCATCAAGGCCTCGGCGGTCCGTATCGAGTACAAGGCCAAGGACGGCAAGACATACGTCTTTAACCTCATTGATACCCCGGGCCATGTGGATTTTTCCTACGAAGTGGAAAAATCCCTGCGCGCCTGCGAAGGGGCCCTGCTGTTGGTCGACGTCACGCAGGGCGTCGAGTCGCAGACCATCGCCAATTATTACCTGGCCATCGACAATAACCTCGAGATCCTGCCGGTCATCAACAAGATCGACATTGCCAACGCGGACATCGACGAGGCCAAACGCCAGTTCAGGGACATCCTGAAATTCAAGGAAGAAGACGTGCAATTGGTTTCCGCCAAGGAAGGCATGAACATTGATGGTCTTTTTGAGAAGATCGTCGCATTCATTCCCGCACCTGACGGCGACCCCCAAGCGCCGCTCAAAGCCCTCATCTTTGACATGAAATACGATATTTACAAGGGCATCATCATTTACATCCGCGTCATGGATGGGGCCGTAGCCCCGCAGGAGCATATCCGGTTCATGAACGCGCTCAAGGATTTTACCGTCGAAGAAGTCGGTGTTTTTGCCCCCGAGATCGTCGCGGGCAAAAGATTGTCCGCCGGCGAGGTCGGCTACATCACCTGTAATTTGCATGACCCGAGGGAAGTGCGGGTGGGGGACACCGTCACCAGCGTCGAGCGTCCCGCGCCACGGCCTTTGGAAGGGTACCGCCAGCTCAAGCCCCTGGTCTTTTGCGGCGTGTATCCGGTCAATGCCAAGGACTACACGCCTTTAAGGGAGGCCATCGACAAATTGCGTTTGTCCGACCCCAGTTTTGTCTATGAACATGAAACATCGCAATCCTTCGGCCACGGGTTTCGGTGCGGGTTTTTGGGGCTTTTGCACATGGAGATCGTGCAGGAACGCCTGGAGCGCGAATATGACCTCAATCTTATTTTAACGACGCCCAATGTCGGCTACAGGATCATCAGAGTTGACGGCAGTGTCATGGAATTGGAAAATCCTGCTGATTTGCCCAATGGTTCCCAGATCGGCCGCATTGAAGAGCCTGTTCTGGCGGTGTCCATTTTTACGCCGGTGACCACCATGGACGCGGTCATGGGATTGGCCAAGGCCAAGCGCGGGGTCTTTCAAAAAAGCGAATTCATCGGCGACCGCATGAAGATCATCTTCGACATCCCGCTTTCCGAGGTCATCGTGGATTTCAATGACTTGATCAAGTCCGCCACCCGGGGTTACGGTTCCATTGATTATGATTTCAAAGAATATGTCCCGGCGCAGATCACACGCTTGGACATCCTGATCAATGACGATCCCTGCGACGCGTTCTCCTGCATGGTGCACAAGGACCGCGCCTATGATAAAGGCCTGGCTTTGGTCACCAAACTCAAAGAACTCATCCCCCAGCAATTGTTTGAAGTCCGTATCCAGGCCGCCTGCGACGGGCGCATCATTTCCAGTGTTCGCGTCAAGCCCGCCGGCAAGAACGTGACCGCCAAATGTTACGGCGGGGACATCACCCGCAAACGCAAATTGTGGGAGAAGCAGAAAGAAGGCAAAAAGAAACTCAAACAGATCGGAAAGGTCCAAGTGCCACAGGAAGCGTTCCTGGCCGCGCTGAAAATATAATATGTCCCAAGTCAAGCCGAAGAGCGTTGTGAGAGAATGGGTCGAGTCCATCCTGATCGCGCTGGTGCTGGCCACGTTCATCCGCAGTTATTTCATCCAGCCTTTCAAGATCCCCAGCGGGTCCATGCGCATGACCCTCATCGAAGGGGACCACTTGTTCGTCGACAAATGGCATTATGGCCCCAACCTTTTGCCGGAAATCCACTCGCCGGATTTTTTAAGGCCCACGATCGACATCCAGTGGCCGGATGCCTTAAAGCCGTTGACCAAGGTCCGCCTGCCCGGTTTCGGGAAACCGCGGCGGGGGGACGTGATCGTGTTCATTTATCCCAATGACCGTACCAAGGATTTCATCAAACGTTTGATCGCCTTGCCCGGGGAAACCGTCGAGATCAAAGACGGCCATATCCTCATCAATGGGCAAATGGTCGATGATCCGCGCATCAAGAACGTTTATTATTACAACCGGGGGGATTATGGCAGGGCGGAGGAACCGGTCACTGTTCCCGAGGGGCATTATTTCGTTTTGGGGGACAACAGCGCTTCCAGCTATGACAGCCGGTATTGGGGTTTTGTTCCGGCCGAGGACGTGGTGGGCAAGGCCGATCTCATCTTCTGGCCTTTCGATCGGGTGAAATTCATCCGATGAAGGCCGCTGGGGGTCTTGTCGTCCTTGTTCTGTTGGCCGCCGGATGCCGGAGCGTTCCTTCGGTCGATCCTGAAGCCAGCTCTGCTTTTGAGGCGATCAGCGGGGCGTTTACCCAGCGGCCCGGCGATGTCAAGTATTGCCCCGTGGACGGGACAAGGGTCAGCGGCCATTTGACAAAATGCCCCCGATGCGGGGCCGCGTTAAAACCGGTGCAATTCCAGCGGGGTTATTTTGACGATATTGCCTTCCCGTTGTGGTTTGTGGTGGCCATCATCAGCCGCGACGTGATCCTGCTGGTCGGCAGCATGATCATCCAGTTCACCACCGGACGTCTGGAGATCCAGCCGAACCGTTCGGGCAAGTTCACCGCTTTTTTGCAGATCCTGTGCGTGCTGGGGATATTCCTGCAATTGCGGTTCACCGTCGTGTTTTGGTACGCGGCATTGGCGGCGACCATGGTTTCCGGCATCATTTATATCAAGGAAGGGATCAAGACCATCAATGGAACTCCCGCAAATCCTGTTGGTCGTCCTTAGCGCGCTCGTCGCTTATATCATCGGTGCGGTCCCGACGGCGTATCTGTTCGGCCGTTGGCTTAAAGGCATCAACATCCGCGAGTATGGCTCCAAAAATGTGGGCGCGACCAATGCCATTCGCGTGCTGGGCAAAGGCCCGGGCGCCGTGGTTTTGGCCATTGATATTCTTAAAGGTGTTGTCCCGACGGTATGGGTGGCGCGGGCCTTGGGCATCCATGACCCCATGGCTCTGGTGACGATCGGCCTTGCCGCAGTGATTGGCCACAATTGGACGATCTTTTTAGGGTTTAAGGGAGGCAAGGGCGTGGCCACAAGTCTTGGGGTGATCATCGGCCTGGCGGTGCAGATCCCCGGGGTGCGTCCCGTGCTCGGGCTTACCCTGGCCGTGTGGCTCACGATTTTTTTGACGTTCGGTTACGTTTCTCTGGCTTCCATCTGCGCCGCGACAGTTTTTCCTCTTTTCACAGCGGCTTTTAACGCGCCGTTTCCCATCCAGGTCATGGCCATCCTGTTGTGCGTCTTCATCGTCCTGCGCCATAAGGCCAATATTTCCCGGCTCGCGCAGGGCAAAGAAACCCGCGTCAAACTGGTAACGTTTTCCCAAAACAGGCCAAATGGCCTTGTTTTCGCTTCCTTGGATGTTATACTTCCTTTAGAAACATCCAATAAAATCACAGGTATTCAATTGACATAACTCTTTTATTAGCAATAGTTTGTAAGAAGGAATCTCCGATGCGCGACATGCTCCATAAAACCAGGGAAGTGCTCAAAGGCCGGGGAAGAATGATTTTGATCACCGAGCACAAAGAGGACCGTGACAGCGTCTCGGACGTGCGCAAGGAATTTGTGTATGTGACCCGCGAGGCCAACCGCGAAGAGACCTTACCCGCCCCGCAGGTGCGTATTGACAAATTTTATGACAGTGAAAACCGCGATGAGTTCTTTGCTCTGCGGGTCAAAGGGGCTTTATATGCCTATCGCCACCGGCGCCTGATGAAGATCGGTTACAGCCATCATTTGAAGATCCGTTTGCATTGGAAGTCTCACGTTGCTTCTCCCAAGAAGTCCGTGACCATGGCCTAGGAACCGCGCCACGGATTCTTTCCACACAACCCCGTCTTCGCCTAACGCGCAGGCGGGGTTCGTCTTTTGTCCGTCACCCAGAATTCCAGGTATTGGCCCATCATCAGCCGCGTCTGCGCGTCCAGCGCGGGCAGGGCGCTCAAGAATACCATGCTCACGGGCACCAAAAGCCATTCCAGGGCCAGCCCCGCTTTTTTCAGCCGGCTGAAACGGACATTGGCCTTGGGCAAGAGCGCCATGCTCAAGATGATGCAGATGGCCAGGCACAGGAAAGCCAGATTGAAGATCGTGCTGGCGATGTCCGGGATATTGTAATAGACAACGGACGCGGCAAATTCCTTGCGCGCGAAGATGACGGGAAGCCAGCCGATGATCGAGAGGATGAACGCCCATGTCGCCCACGACAGATGGCCTTCGAAAAGCTTAAACCCGTGGCGGATCTTCTCATACAGCGGGATCTCTTTTGACTTCAGGAATCCCCGCACCACCAGCGGAAAGTTCTCAACGCCCCACGCCCAGCGCCGTTTTTGTTTATACACGCTTTTGACCGTGCGCCACCAGGTCTCGGCGCAAGCCACGTCCATGGACAAAGTGGTATACATGGGCACGACCCGGTATCGGCCGCCATAATGGATGTAGCATTTCCAGAAGATCGCCGAATCGTCGGAGATCATGTCCACCGGCCAGTACCCGACTTCAACGAGGGCCTGGAAGCTCATGCTGTGGCTGGAGAAGGTGACCAATTTTTCGGGATTGGTGGCCTCGACGAGTTGGCAGAAGGATGACCCGGTCTCGATGACGCGCGCGAAACCAGGCACGTGCCAGATATTATTGTGAAAGACGGGAATGGGCTGGAAACTGGCCCGCTGGCGGTCAGGGGTCACCATGAAATGGTAGGTGAGACAGGCGAAATAGTTTTGGTCCACGACCGTGTCGGCGTCGAAGCAGGAGACGATCACGTGTTCAAAGGGGACATGGTCCTGGCGCAGGCGTTCGGCCGCGGCTTTGGCGGCACAGGTCACATTGGCCCCTTTGACCCTGGATTCGCCGGGAATCCCCGACGGGTGCAGCACCGTGAAACAGTCCTTGAAATGCGAGGCGTATTTTTGCGTGACCGCGGACACGTCCTGCTTGACAGGGCCTTTGGCGCGTTCTTCCAAAGCAAAGATCACCATGATCTGCCGGGTCGGAAAGTTCTGCCGTGCGATGGCTTCCAGCGCCGGACCGATGATGTCCGCGCCTTCCTTGATGACCGGGAAAATGACCAGATGCAGGATGTCTTTGGAAGCGGGGGGAAGTTGTCCGCTGGCCGATAGTTTTTTCAATTCCCGGCGGTGCACAAAATGGGAGAACCACCGGCGTCCATGCCGGCCGAATTTTTTCTGTCCGCAATTTTCGATATACGCCCTCAGGGCGTCCATGCCGCAGATGCGGGCCCTCCAGTCGGTTTTTTGTTCAATGTCCAGCCGCATATAAGAGAGGACCAGAAAAATGGTCATGTACAGCAGGCGCAGAAGCCAGCACAGGTAAAACGCGACGATGAAGATCGCGGCGGTGAAAGGAAAGAAAATGGACAGCAGGACCAGGGTCACCAGCGAGATCCAGCTGACGGCGCCGGGGAGGATCTCCAGACGGCGCTGGAGCCGCGCTTCGCCGGCGGTCAAATGCTGTTTGGAGTAATGGAAGTCCATGTCAGTGTTCCAGTTTCTTGATCAGCAAAGATTCCGCGATGGGAGCGGGAATGAACGGTTTATGGGGAACGATCTGTATCCACGACAGCCGGCGGGTGCCGGGCGTCAGGTAATACAATTTACCGGTCTTGTCCGTGTAATACACCATGCCCTCGCCCTCGACATCGGTCACCCGCGTGAGCCGCGGTTGTCCGAAATTCTCTTTGTCCAGTAAAAGGATGCCCCCGTCGTCGCGCACCAGGATATTGTCGTCATTATTGACCCAGAATGCCTGGACGATGTTTTGTCCCCGGCTGTAGATCCATTGTACGGACGCGGGGTGTTCATCAGCGGATGTTTGCGGCGAATGATCGAGGATGCCGACGCGGTTTTTTGTCCATATTAAAGCCAAAGCCCGTTCATGGCCGGGCGTTATTCCCCGGGCATCAGCGCTGATCCCCAGATAGCGCATCACGGGGATCAGGAAGTCAGGGTTTTGGGCGGCCAGCACGATCAGGTCCTTGGGTTGAGGGATCGTTGTTTTTTTATTTTGTCCGTCATAGTCGCAGTGGATGAGCAAGCCGTTGGGCGTCAAACCAAAGACCGCATTGTCCATGACACCCAGGGCCTGCGTATTTTCCATGATACCCGGATAGATCGCCTTGGATTTGATGTTCAAACGGTTGACGGTCATGTCCCTTTGCAGGGCAAAGATATTTTTTTCGTCGGAGGCCTCCCACATCAATTGTTTGGGTTCGCCGATCAGCAATTCCGTGATGTCTTCGGCGTGGGGCTGTTTTTCGCGCGGGTCCACCCACAGGTATTTGTCCTTGTTGTCATCGATGATATGGACCACGAAGAACGGGCTTTTGTCGACGGTGAAATACCCCGTCACGCGCGCGCCTTTATAGATGGATTGGGCGGGAAAGAGCGCATCCTCTTCTTCGATGTTTTTGTTGAGCCGCATGAGGACGATGTCATCGATGGTATTGCCGCGGGCGGCGATGAGGGAGGGGGGATTGCCCGCCAGCGCGATGAGCGTGTTAAAATCCGTGTCCATCAGGATCCTGGTTTTCCACGCGGCCGGCACCAGAAGCACATTGTCCAGGGCCGTGGCCTTATTGCCTATCACCGGGACCCTTTTGCGCCAGGGCACATATCCCCGCAGGTCGATCGTGATGTCGTGGTCTCCCGGGGTCAGGTCGCGGATGACGGTCGGCGCGGTTTCATGGGCGGCAACGCCGTCCACGATGACCCGGGCATTGGGCGGGTTGGCGGAAACGTAGATGAGCCCGGTCTTGACGAAACCTCCCGCCTCTGGCGGGGCAACAATGAAACCCAGCATGCGCAGGATGATCAGGGGACAGACCACCCCGTAGACGGCTAAAAAGATATAGAAGATGATCTTCCTTAAAAGGGGCATAATGGACATTTATTGTAGCAAAAGAATTGTTTAAAGCCAACGCCGTTGATGATAGAATAGGCAAATAATTTACGGATACCCATTATCAAAAAGGAGGGGGTTGTATGGAAGAAAAGAAAGACAGCTGCTGTTCGTCATCATCGGGATGCTGCGGCATGAAGAAGGTCATCGTCGGTCTTTTGATCGGCGCGTTCATTTTCGCCGCGGGCATGTGGTATGCCAAGTCCAACTGTCCCATGTTGGGCAAGATATGCCCCATGGGCGGCGGCATGGCCAAATAAGGATGGCAGGTGGCCCTGCCTAAAGCCCACGAGGCTTTTAATCCCGACGGGACGCCCAAGGACCTAAGGCCAGCGGGCGTCCCTGCGTCATTTGGGTCCGGAATTGGTGCAATTTTTGACGAAGATCGTTTATTCTCCTTCGCAAAAGCAATAGGAAGTATTGCTTTTGCTTCGGAGCAATTATTCTGCACGGAAAATGATTGCTGCGAAGCAAAACTAATGGTTCTATTAGTTTTGCGTAGCAGAATAAAAACCGCAAAAGGGTCATTCTATGCGTGCCGGCGTTATCGATATCGGTTCCTCCTCCATCAAACTGCTCATCGGCGAAAGCCACGGGGAAGACGTCAAGGTCGTCGAATCCCTCAAAAATTTCATCCCTTTGGGCCGTCATGCTTTCTTAAAAGGCCGCATCCCCCAGACCATCATCAACCAGACCGCCGGGGTCCTGCAAAAGTACAAGGAAACCCTTAAAGGCTATGATGTCACGGACACGGCGGTCATCGCCACCACCGCGGTGCGCGAGGCCCGCAACAGGGACATTTTCTTGGACACGGTCCTGCGCAAAACGGGTTTCAAGATCGACGTGTTGACTCCCGGCGACGTGGTTTATTACATCGATTATTTCCTGTCGCATAAATTGAAGAAAACCTATCCCGTGCGCGAGAAAAATCTGCTGATCGCGGAATTGGGGGCGGGCAGTCTGGACATTTCCATCATGTCCAAGGGTTTGACGCTCATGAATGTCGGTTTTCCCATCGGCACTCTTCGCCTGTCGCAGTTCATGGAGACCTTGGACGGCAGTTTGCAGGAGGTCCACGAAGCCACCGCGGAGTACATCGAGAACGAGATCCTTTTTTTGAAAAAAAGCAACCCGGACCTGGTCATCGACGACGTGATCCTCATCGACGAGAATTATTCGGTGCATATCCAGAATGTCCTGCCCAACAAGCGCCGGGATTCCGATTTTTTTAAATTCAAATCAGGGGAAGCGCAGGAGTTTTTGTCCCGCCTGCGGCAGATGAACCCCCAGGAGATCGCCCGGACCTACGGCATTCCCGACGACATTGCCGGAACGATTTTCGGGTTCGCCATCATCCTCAATACGCTCTTTAAGTTCAGCGGCCATGAGCATGTCTATATCCTGGAGGCATCGCTGTCAGAGTCCATTCTGGCGAATCTGCTGTTTAAATTCGAGTCCTTAGAGAGCACCAGCAAAATAGACCAACTGGTGGCGATGGCGCATTTTTTGTGCAAGAAATGGGGGATGGACCTCGCCCACCTCAAGCACGTCGCCGGCATGGCGGAAAAATTGTTCGATTCTTTCAGGGACATTTTGGGGCTTGAGGACAAGGACCGGCTGTACCTCATCCTGGCCGCGTATCTGCATGATCTGGGGATGTTCATCAACAACCGCGCGCATCATAAACACAGCGAGTATATCATCAGTTCCTTGAACCTTTTTCGCCTGACCCAAGACGAGATCACCCTCATCGCCTGCATTGCCCGTTATCACCGCCGGTCCGCGCCGCTCAAGTCGCATTTTCTCTATAATGCGCTGCCGTCGTCCCAGCAGATCCTGGTGCAAAAGTTAAGCGCGCTTTTGCGCATCGCCAATTCTTTGGACCGTTCGCACAAGCAGAAGGTGAAGGACCTGCAGGTGAAGTTCAACACGGCGGGCGACGCCACGCTGATCGCGTGCACGCACGAGAATTTTCTGCTGGAAAAAGAGAATTTTCTGGAGAAAAAAGAACTTTTTGAAGAGATCACCGGCAACAAACTGACATTGACGGTCAAAAACCAGGATTAGATCGAGTGTTTTTGATCCTTAAGCGAAGCGAAGGATCTCAACAGGACTAAATGGCGGCTGAGCAAAACAAATTCATCCATCGTGATCTAAGCTGGCTGGCGTTCAACCGGCGGGTGCTGGAAGAGGCGGCGGACGAGCATAATCCCTTGCTGGAGCGTCTGCGCTTTTTGGCCATTTTTACCAGTAATCTTGATGAGTTTTTTATGGTGCGGGTGGCCGGCGTCAAGAAACTGTTGGCCTCCGGTTATAATCGCCGCGACCCGTTCGGGGTTTATCCCCAGGACCTTTTAGCGGCGCTCAAATCGGCTACGGACGCGCTCCTGAAGGATTTCTACGCTGTCTACGGCAATTCGATCAGGTCCGCAATGGACGCCGCGAAAATTTACCTGCGCACTCCGGCAGAGTTGGGCCCCGACCAGAAAAAATACGTCAAACGGTTTTTTGACACGACGCTGTTTCCCATCATGACGCCCATGGCCGTGGACCAGGGGCACCCCTTTCCGGTGCTGCCGTCCAAGACCATGGCCTTTGCGGTGAGCATTTTGCGTTCGGACACGGACCATTTGGCGATCCTGCCCGTCCCTAAGGCCGTGGGGCGGCTTCTGAAAGTCCCGGCCGAAGGGGACGAATTTTGTTTTGTGCTGACGGAAGCGCTGATCCGTGAGAATTTGAAAGAGTTCTTTAAGGGTTACAAGATCCAGGGGGAAACCTTGTTCCGCCTTCTGCGTGACAGCGAACTGGATATCGACGAGGAATACGCGCCCAATCTCCTGAAGGCCATGGAGAAGGAATTGAAAAAACGCTCCGTCGCCCGCAGTGTGCACTTGCAGATGGAGGAGGCGGCCTTGCCGGAATTGGTGAAAGTCATTTGTGAGGGTCTGGATTTCCCCAAAGAAGAGACCGTGATGGTGAGCGCACAGCTGGACCTGACCTATTTGTACGATATGGCCCTGGGTGTGGACAGGCCGGAGCTGCGTTTCGCTTCTTTTTCCCCGTCCAGGACCGCGTATGAAAATATTTTTGAAAAGATCAAGGAAGAGGATTTTATCATCCATTTGCCGTTCCAGTCGTTCTTTCCGACGGTCGATCTCGTCCAGGCCGCGGCCAAAGACCCGGATGTCCTGGCCGTCAAGATGACGCTGTACCGTACCGACGAGGATTCTGCCATCATCCGGGCGCTGACCGAGGCGGCCAAACGCGGCAAACAGGTGACGGTGGTCGTTGAGATCAAGGCCCGGTTCGAAGAGGAAAAGAACATCCAATGGGCCCGCGACCTTGAGCAGGCGGGATGCCATGTCATTTACGGCATCGCGGGCTTAAAGATCCATTCCAAGATGACCCTGGTCGTGCGCAAGGAAGAGGGCCGCATCCGTCGTTATGTGCATTTGTCCACGGGCAATTACAATGAAAAGACCGCGTGCGTTTATGCCGACATCGGGTATTTCACCGCCAACGACGATTTTGCCCGCGACATCGCCGACGTGTTCAACGTCATCACCGGGTATTCTTTGCCCTCACCCTGGAAGAGGGTCATTTCCTCGCCGCACGATCTGCGCAAATATTTTTTTGACCTCATCGACAAGGAGATCGGGTTCCAAAGGGAACACAAGAACGGGACGATCTTCGCCAAGATGAACTCGCTGGAAGATGTGCAGGTCATTGAGAAATTGTACGCGGCGTCCCAGGCCGGGGTAAAAATCAAACTCATCGTGCGCGGCATCTGCTGCCTGGCGCCGGGTGTTGAGGGTTTGAGCGAAAATATCGAGGTCAGAAGTGTTGTCGGGCGTTTCCTGGAACATTCGCGCGTGTTTTTGTTCAACAATAACGGTGCGTCCCCGCGTGTTTTTTTGTCGTCGGCCGACTGGATGACGCGCAATTTCGACCGGCGCGTGGAACTTTTATTTGAGATCACCAAGCCCGAGATCAAATCGCATTTGCAGTTTGTCCTGGACAATTATTGGCGCGACACGCGTAAAAGCCGGTGTCTGGGCCCGGAGGGGACGTATGCCCGTTTGCCCAAAGGCGGGCAGGCCTTTGACGCGCAGGACTATTTCATCAACCACTACACACGCTAAATGTACATCGGCATAGACATCGGCGGGACAAAGATCGCGGGAGCGTTGGTGGATCCCGGCGGAGACATCGCCCATCGCACTAAAATCGCCACTCCTGCCGGCGTGAAGGCCAAAGATATTTATCTGTGCGTGGTCGACAGTATTGACGAATTGATGCGCATTTCAGGAGGTAAGCGCAGCCGCATCAAAGGCATCGGCCTGGGCATACCGGGCATCGTGGACACGCGCAATGACCATATCCTGGCCGCACCGAATATCCGCTTGACCGGCTTTCCTTTAAGCGCGCGGCTCAAGCGCAAATTCCGCGTGCCCGTGGCCATGACCAATGACGTCAATGCCGGTTTATTGGGTGAGGCCTGGCTGGGAGCGGCCAAGGGTTTGGACAATGTTGTCGGGCTCTTTCCGGGAACGGGCGTGGGAGGGGCGGTGATCGCCCACGGGCGGCTTTTGCTGGGCGCGCAAGGCGCCGCCACCGAACTTGGGCATATGATCATGGACGTCAACGGGCCTTTATGTCATTGCGGCAATCGCGGCTGTCTGGAGGCCCTGACCAGCCGGTGGGCCGTTGAACGCGACATCCGCATGCTGATCAGACAAGGCCGGCGCAGCATCGTCACTCGGCTCAACAAAGGCCGCCTGATCCCCATCAAAAGCCGCATCCTCAAAGAGGCATTATATCAAAAAGACCCCGTGGTCCGTCAGGTGATGACACAGGTATCCCTGGATCTGGGCAAAGCCGGTATTTCCATCAACCATATTTTCAACCCGCGCGCCATTCTTTTGGGCGGCGGGGTGATCAAGGCCTGCGGCTGGTTCATGCTTCCCATCATCGCAAAAACCCTCAAAAGCGACCCCTTTTTCAAGTCCTTCAACACCTGCCGCATCCTGCAATCCACCCTCGGCGACGATGCCGTGCCTTTGGGCGCGGCGCGTTTGCTGCAGCATGGTTTCGGACGTTCTTAAATACGGCCAAATTTGATTGAAGCACCCGTGGGCGCATACTATAATGAAGCTCATGCTCACGGACCACGACATCTATCTTTTTAAAGAGGGCAGCCATTTCAAACTCTACGAAAAACTGGGCGCCCATCCCATGGTTGTCGACGGAGTTGCCGGTACGCGCTTCGGCGTCTGGGCCCCCAACGCCAGGTCTGTTTCGGTCGTCGGGGACTTCAACGGCTGGGACCGCCGCGCGCATCCCTTAACGTCCCGCTGGGACTCG
>JACPXN010000013.1 GCA_016196515.1 Candidatus Omnitrophota bacterium
CATCGACCTGCCCGGCGAGGCCATGGGCTATTTAAAGCCCGTGCGGTTGTGGTCGAAAACATCCATCGGCGCCGTTCCCATCGGGCAGGAGGTGACGGTGACGGCTTTGCAATTGGCCGGGGCCATCGCGGCCATCGCCAATAACGGGATCTATATGCGTCCCTATGTCGTTCGATATGTCCATGATGCCAAAAATCAGATCCTCAAGGAAGGCAAACCGGTCATTTTAGACAAGATTATGACCCAAAGAACATCTTTACGTTTGCGTTCGATCCTGCAGGGGGCCGTGGACAATGGCACCGGGAAAAAAGCCCGGATCCCGGGCGTTACCGTCGGTGGAAAGACAGGAACGGCCCAGAAGGTGGTGGCCGGCGCGTATTCCCACGCGCATTTTTACGCGACCTTCGCCGGTTTCGCGCCGGTGGGCCGTCCGCGGCTGGCCGCGGTCGTTGTTTTTGACGATCCGCATCCCGCGTATTACGGGGGATCGGTGGCGGCACCTGTCTTTCAGGAAGTGGTGGCCAATGCTCTTAAATATTTGAATGCCCGGGGCATGTCCAAATGATGTTGCTGCGTGAACTATTGCAAGGGACGGGCATTCCTGTTGGGCCGGCTTGTGCCAACCATCCTGTGGGGTGCATCAGTTGTGACTCCCGCGAAGGCATGCCCAACGGGCTTTTTGTCGCCCTGCCGGGGTTTAAGGTCAACGGCGCGGATTTCATCAGGGACGCTGTCAGGCAAGGCGCGCGGACCATTGTCAAACAGCAAGCCGGGCGCGTGTTGGGGGATTACACCATTCCCGATGACGTGTGTGTCCTGGATACCGCGGACACAAAAGCGTTTTTGCGCTGTGTCACGCCAAGATTTTACGGTCATCCCGGCGGTCAGGTCAAGACGATCGGCGTCACCGGCACCAACGGCAAAACCACGATCACCTATTTACTGGAATCCATCCTTCGTGCCGCCGGACACAAATGCGGGGTTGTCGGCACGATCAATGCCCGCATCGGCACAACGTTTTTCCCGTCGAAGAACACAACGCCCGGTTATTTGGACAATCAGCGCTATCTGGCGCGTCTGGTCCAGGAGGGCGTGCCCTATTGCGTGATGGAGGCCTCGTCGCACGCGCTGGACCAGGGCCGTCTGGACGGTATTGATTTTGCCGCCGCGGTGTTCACCAACCTGACGCAGGACCATCTGGACTATCACAAGGACATGGCGGATTACTTCAGGGCCAAGTCCCTGTTGTTTTTTGGTTTGTCACCTCAAGCCGCGGTCCTCATCAATGCCGACGACGGATACGGACAGCGTTTGAAAACCCTGACCCGGGCCCGGGTCTGGACCTATGCCATTGACGCGCCGGCGGATGTCCGTGCCACACAGATCCGTTATAGTTTGGGCGGTACGGAATTTGATGTCCATTTTTCAGGCGGAAAAATTTCCGTTCCTACCCGTATGATCGGCCGGCATAATGTTTATAATATCCTGGCGGCGTTTGTTTGCGCCCTCGCGCAGGGTTTTGCGGTGGAAACGATCATCAAGGGCATCGAGGGTTTAAAGAATGTGCCGGGCCGCCTGGAGCCGGTGGACAGGGGTCAGGATTTCTTTGTATTCATCGATTACGCCCATACCGAGGATGGCCTGATCAACGTGCTGCGGGCCTTAAAAGCGGTGACGGCCAAGGGCGTCATCGTCGTGTTCGGCTGCGGCGGGGACCGTGATCACGGCAAAAGACCCAGGATGGGACATGTGGCCTGCCTGCTCGCCGACCATGCGGTGGTCACCAGCGATAATCCGCGCAGCGAGGACCCGCAGGCGATCATCGACCAGATCGTGGCGGGATTCACCCGCACAAATTTCGAGACCTGTGTTGACCGCCGCCAAGCCATCGGCAGGGCGCTGAAGATGGCCAAAACCGGCGACGTGGTCCTCATCGCCGGCAAAGGACATGAGGAACGTCAGATTTTCAAGGACAAGACCGTTCCCTTCAATGAACGGGAAATTGTGATGGAGTTTTTGAAATGTTCACCATCAGAGAAATTATAGAGGCGACGGGGGGAAGGTTGACACAGGGGCCTGCGCACGCAAACGTGCGCGGGGTGTCCATTGATTCCCGTACCGTGCGCAAAGGAGACCTTTTTATCGCTATCCAAGGGGACACCTTCGACGGGCATGATTTCGTGCGTGACGTCGTCGGCAAGGGCATCCGCGTTGTGCTCGTCGCCAAACCGGTCGCGGTCAGGAATAAAAATGGGACTGTCATCCGCGTTGTCGACACAGTCCGGGCTTTGGGGCATCTGGCGCATTTTCACCGGATGCGTTTTAAGATCCCGGTTCTCGCCATTACTGGTAGTGCGGGCAAGACCACAACCAAGGAAATGATCGCCGCTGTCCTGCGCCGTAAATATACGGTCTTGAAGAATGAGGGCACGCAGAACAACCATATCGGCGTGCCCATGACCTTGCTGAAACTTAAAAAGTCCCATCAGGCGGCTGTGCTGGAATGCGCCACCAATCAGCCCGGGGACATCCCGTGGCTGGCGCAAGTGGTCCGTCCGGACATCGCGGTTTTGACCAATATCGGCGTCTCCCATCTCGAACGGCTCAAGGACACCAACGGCGTGTTGAGGGAAAAATGGCAAATGACATCGTTCATGCCCCGCAGGGCCAAGGTTGTGCTCAACACCGATGATCCTTTGCTGGCGAAAGTGGCCGCGCGGGAAAAGAAATTGAACGTGATCACCTACGCCATTCATAGCAAGGCGCGTTTTCAGGCAAAGGACATCGGTGTTGTCAGAGGATGCCGCCTGCGCCTGATCTTGGAAGGAAAAACAATTGAATTGCGTTCCTGCGGGCGTAATAATGCGTATAACGCATTGGCGGCTTTTGCCTGCGGACGTTTATTGGGCGTTGCACCGCACGCAGCGGTGAAGGCCTTGAGCGCTTTTTGTTTTCCCAAAGGCCGGCAGGAATTTATCCGTTTGGGCAAGGGGTGGCTCATCAATGATTCGTACAATGCCAACCCGGTGTCCATGGACAGCGCCATTGAAACATTGTCCGTTTTAAAAGGTCGAGGCAAAAAGATCCTGGTCGCGGCGGACATGCTGGAATTAGGAACAAAGTCGGCCGCCTATCACCGCAGCGCAGGGAAGAGGACGGCGCAGGCTGGTATTGATATCCTCATCACCGTCGGTCCATTGGCCCGGAACATCGCTCGTGGAGCGGTTGCGGCCCGTCCGGACATGACTGTTTTTTCTTACGACGACGCTCATGACGCCCGGGCGAAGTTAAAAGAAATTTGGGCCGACGGGGATGCCGTTTTGGTCAAGGGGTCGCGCCGGATGAAAATGGAAACGATCGTTGGGTCTTTGTTAAAAGGATAATGCATGTTCTATTTTTTGTCGGACCTCATCCATTTGTCCCCGGCCTTTAATATTTTCCGTTACATCACCTTCCGCGCGGGCATGGCAGGGGTGACGGCTTTTTTGTTATGCATCATTTTTGGCCCTGTGTTCATCCGTTCTTTTAAAGAGGGACGCATCCGCGAGATCGCCAAACGCAATGACGCCCCGGCCCTGGACCCATTCCAGGAAAGGAAAGAAGGGACCCCGACCATGGGAGGGGTGTTCATCGTCGGCAGCATCCTGGCCTCTGTGCTGTTGTGGGGGAACCTGACCAATACGTTCATTTTGCTTACGGCTTTTGTCTGTTTGTGTCTGGCCGCCATCGGCGGCCTCGATGATGTCATGAAATTGACCGGTGTTCCGGCCAAGGGCCGCGGCATGAGCGTGCGCGCCAAATTGCTCGGGCAGGTGCTTCTGGCCGCGGCCCTGGGCGTGTATGCCTATCTGCATCCGGCCATTTCTTCATTTCTGGACGTGCCGTTTTTTAAGAACCTGGTCGTTGATCTGGGCGCGTTCTTCGTGTTTTGGGTCGTCCTTGTCATTGTCGGCGCTTCCAACGCGGTCAACCTCACCGATGGACTGGACGGCCTGGCCATCGGGTGCACGCTGATGGTTGCCTTTACGCTGGGCGCTTTGAGTTATGTCACGGGCAATTCCCAGATGAGCGAATATTTGCTCATCCCGCATGTGCCGGGCGCCGGCGAACTCACGGTCTTTTGTTCCGCCATCGTCGGGGCAAGCCTGGGATTTTTGTGGTTCAACTGCCATCCGGCCAGCGTCTTCATGGGGGATGTGGGGTCTTTACCTTTGGGCGGCTGCCTGGGGATGATCGCCATCCTCATCAAAAAGGAAGTATGGCTGGTGGTCTTAGGCGGCGTGTTCGTGGCGGAAGCGGTCTCGGTCATCCTGCAGGTGGCCTCGTTCAAATTGAGAGGGAAGCGTCTGTTTAAAATGTCCCCGTTCCATCATCATTTGCAATTGTCCGGATGGAATGAGAACAAGATCATCGTGCGTTTCTGGATCTGCGCCATCATTTTGGCCATCCTGACATTGACCACGCTTAAGATCAGATGACCCTGTCCGCTTTTAACGTCAAAGGCAAAAGAGTGACGGTCATCGGGGCCGCCCGCAGCGGCATCGCCCTGGCCAATGCCGTTGTGCGCTTAGGGGGCACGGCCCAGATCTCGGAGTTCAAGCCCCGTGCTTCCGTCGAAAAAGAATTGTCCGGTCTGGTCAGCCCGCAACAGACCCGGATCGAATGCGGCGGGCATACTAAGGCCTTTATTGAAAACAGCGACTATGTTGTTTTAAGCCCGGGGGTACGCCGCGACGCCCAACCCGTGGACTGGGCGCGGGCAGCGGCGATTGAGGTGATGGGGGAAATTGAGTTCGCTTTCCGTTTATGCCCATGCCCCATCGTCGCGGTGACCGGCACCAACGGCAAGACCACGACATCCACCTTGATCGCCGCCATCATCAAAGCGGCAGGCCGCGGTGTATGTTTGTGCGGCAATATCGGCAGTCCTTTTGTCCAACACGTGCTGGATCTTAGCCCGTCGGATACCGTGGTCCTGGAGATCAGCTCTTTTCAATTGGAATCTACTGTGCGTTTCAAACCACGCGTGGGGATATGGCTGAATTTCAGCCAGAACCATCTGGACCGGCATAAGGACGTGCAGGAATATTTTGATGCCAAGGCGCGTCTTTTTGCCAATCAGGACGAAAATGATGTGGCGATCCTGGGCGATCAGCCCGAACTGAGGGAAATGGCCGGGCATTTGAAAAGCCATGTTATGTTCTTTAACGATCCCATCGCGCCCAAGGACATTGATAACCCCAATCATTTGGCGGCATTGGCCGCGGCACGGGCTTTGGGTATTGCCGACGAGATTTCCCGGAAGGTTTTCGCGGAATTCAAAGGGGTCGAGCATCGCCAGGAATGGGTGCGCGCTTTGGACGGGGTGGATTATATCAATGATTCGGGCCTCGTCAAGGCCAGGGTCACAAAAATGATCGTCATCGGGCAGACCAAAGAACTATTGCGCGCGACATTTACCGATGTCATTTCCGTCGAAGTTTGCGGTTCCCTGCCCGAGGCGGTCGCAGCAGCCCGGCGCGCGGCCAAGCCCGGAGATTGCGTCGTGCTTTCGCCCATGTGCGCCAGTTTCGACATGTTCAATGACTACGAGCACCGCGGGCGGGTGTTCAAAGAAATCGTTCATCAATTGGTGTAGGGGTTCGATTCATCGAACCCGTCATGCGGGCGCAATAAATTGCGCCCCTACAGAAAAAATATGCGTGAAACAAGGACATCGCTGACGGTCGTTGTGTTGGCCTTGGTCTGCATCGGCATTGTCATGATCTACAGCGCCAGCTGTGTCAACGCCATGCAGATCGAACACGACAATTTGTATTATCTGAAACGCCACCTGTTGTTCTTGTTCATCGGTTTGAGCATGTGCCTGGCCGCGATGGCCGTGGATTACCGGCTCATCCAGCCGTATGCCGGCCGCATTTTGCTGTTTGGTATTGTCCTTTTGGTGCTGGTCCTCATTCCGTACATCGGCAAGGAAAGTTATGGCGCCCGGCGCTGGTTTAAGATCGGCATGTTCAACTTTCAGCCGTCGGAATTGGCCAAACTGGCCGTCATCGCATACACCGCTGATTTTTTAAGCCGCAAACAGCCGGTCATCAAAAGTTTCTGGAAAGGGTTCGTGCCGCCCATTCTGGTCATGGGTCTTGTGTGCGTTTTGACCGTCAAACAGCCGGACCTGGGGACCACGATCGAGATCGCGGTGGTCATGCTGGGCATGCTTTTCATCGCCGGCGCCAGATTATGGCATTTGGGGCTGGTCGCTTTTTTAAGCGTCCCGGCGCTCGTGTACCTGATCGTCAAGGCGCCTTATCGCATGGCGCGCATCAGCGCATTTTTGGACCCCTGGCAGGACAGCCAGGGCGTGGGGTTCCAACTGACGCAATCCCAGATAGCGCTGGGTTCCGGCGGTATTTTCGGCGTGGGCCTGGGCCACAGCCAGCAGAAATTATTTTACCTGCCGGCGGCGCATACGGATTTCATCTTCTCCATTATCGGCGAGGAATTGGGATTAATGGGGACGCTGGCGGTCATCATCCTTTTCGCGGTTTTCATCTGGCTGGGCACCCGGATCATCCGTCAGGCCGATGATCCTTTCGGGTTTTTCATGGGCACCGGCATCGTCATGATGCTGGGCCTGCAGGCGGTGGTCAACGCGGGGGTGAGCATGGGCGCGTTGCCGACCAAAGGTTTGCCGCTCCCCTTTATCAGTTACGGCGGGTCGGCGCTGATCTTTCATCTGGCGGCCATAGGCATTTTATTGAACATTTCCAAGGTCCAGGAGTACCGATCGTGAGGATATTACTGGCGACCGGCGGCAGTGGCGGGCACATGTTTCCCGCCCTGCGCACGGCATTGGTTTTGAGAGCGCGCGGGCATGAGGTGGTCTTTGCCGGGGCCCTGTCTGCCGGCCAGGCAGGCTTGGCCGCGCTCGAGGCAAAAATCAAAGACGAGGGCTTCGCTTGTCATCGCATTGACGCCGCAGGTTTGAGTACGCGCACACCCTGGGGTTTGGCCGCGTGGATGGCAGCGACGGCCAAAGCATTCGGCCGTGCCCGGCAGATCGTCAGGGACATCCATCCGGACAAGGTCTTGGGCTTTGGCGGCTACGGGTCTTTTCCCGTCGCGGCCGCGGCATGGGCCGGGCAGATCCCGCTCATGATCCACGAACAGAACGTTATGCCGGGAAAAGCCAACCGCGTGATGGCGTTGATGGCCAAACGCATCGCCGTCACTTTTGCGGCCAGCGAACGGTATTTCAGTGCTTCTAAAACGGTCCATACGGGATGCCCCTGCCATCAGATCGCTCCGTCCGTTGCCAAAGAAGCGTTACGCCTTAAATTCGGTCTTGACCCTGTTGACCCTGTCATTTTGATTTTGGGAGGGAGCCAGGGAAGTCAGCGTTTGAATGGCCTGGTTTTTGAAATGTTGACATTCCTGGGAACAAAGGTCCAGGCCATTCATATGACCGGCAGGCACGACCATCCTGTTTACGCCGTAAAATACCGCAAGGCCGGTCTTCGCGTTAAGGCCTGCGCTTTTTTGAGCCCCATTGAGGAGGCCTATGCCGCCGCCGACATGGTCATCGCCCGGGCCGGTGCGGCCACGGTGTGCGAATTGGCGGCGTTCGCGCTTCCATCGGTCCTGGTGCCTTATCCTTTTGCCGGCGGCCATCAACAATATAATGCGGCCGTATTATCGGACGTTGGCGCGGCTGTTTTGCTGGAAGAAAAAAATTGCACTCCCGAATTGTTGAAACAGACCGTTGAAAACATACTGACACAGCCTGTGATCCCCGGGACCATGCGCGCCAGGACCCAGAAGATTTTTGTGCCTGACGCCCCGCAGCGTCTGGCCCAGGCCCTGGAGGACTTATGAGCGTCGTTTGGCGTGTAGGACTGACTGTTTGGTGCCTATTTTTGACGGCGGATGTTTGGTCAGCGCCGTCTTCGCAGAAATGGGAAGAGCAAAAGGGGCAGAATTTCATCATCTATGACAGGGATGTGCCGCAGGATTTCGTGGACACCGTGATGGCATCCGCACAGGAGGACTTCGGGAGGGTCACCGCCAATTTAGGGATCAGCCGTTATCAGGGCTGGTCGTGGGACAAACGCGCGGTCATTTACATTTACCGCGACGAAGAGGATTATGTCCAAAACGGCCAACAGGCCGGCTGGTCGCATGGGGCGGCCCTGGCGGAAGCAAAAGTGATCAAGACCTACCCGTCGGCACAGGGGTTTTTCGATTCCATGCTCCCCCACGAACTGGGGCATATCATCTTTCGCGAATTCGTCGGCATGTCCGCGGATGTCCCTTTGTGGTTCGAGGAGGGGGTGGCCATGTACCAGGAAAAGGCCAAACGGTTCGGCTCTGACCGCGCTGTGCGCGAAGCCATTGAAAAAGGTCAATTTATTCCTTTAACGGAATTGACGGATATGCGATTATATAAAGATACGGATGAAAATACCGTCCAGCTGTTCTATGCCGAGGCGGCCAGCGTGGTGTATTTTCTGATCACTGAATTCGACGAGCAGCATTTTCATCAATTTTGCCGGGAACTCAAGGAAAACACGCGTTTTGAAGATGCCCTGCGTAAAACGTATGTGCGCATCAAGGGTTTGGAAGATCTCAACACCATGTGGTTGAGGCACCTCGAGGGTGGTTAAGAGTATATGCGCAAACATTATCATCTGATCGGCATCGGCGGCATCGGCATGGGGGCTTTGGCCTCGTTGCTTTTGGCCAAGGGACATAAGGTCAGCGGTTCGGACTTGAAAGCGAGCGGCCTGACCGGCCGGTTGAAAAAGAACGGGGCCGAGATCACCATCGGCCATCATGCCGGCAATGTCCGGGGACCCGATTTCGTCGTCTATTCCTCGGCGGTGCCCATCACCAATCCCGAACTCATCGCATCCGTCAGCCGCGGGATCCCCCTC
>JACPXN010000016.1 GCA_016196515.1 Candidatus Omnitrophota bacterium
AGGGGGTCACGAACGGCCACCGCAAGCAATTGGAGATCCAGGGCGTCGGTTTTCGTGCCGCGGTGCAGGGCAATAAACTTGTTATGAATTTAGGGTTCAGTCACCCGATCGAATATGAATTTCCAAAAGAGGTGAAGGTCACTTCTGCCAAACCGACGGAGATCGCCATTGAAGGCGTGGACAAAGCGCTCGTGGGCTTGGTCGCGGCCAAGATCCGTGAATTCAAGCCGCCGGAGCCGTATAAGGGCAAAGGCATCCGTTATGTCGGTGAATTCGTCAGGCGTAAACAGGGTACACAAGTGACTAAATAAACGAAGTTTATTTAGTCATCCCCGAATGCTTTAGTCGGGGATCCAGAAAATAGCGTGTTCTGGATTCCCGATAGAAACATTCGGGAATGACAAGAAGAGAATATATGCTATCCGTCAAAGAACATAAAAGAACAGCCCGCCACCAACGCATCCGTAAGGACATGGCCGGCACATCAAAGCGGCCGCGCTTGTGCGTTCACCGCAGTTTGAACAATTTGCAGGCCCAGATCATTGACGATAGTGCGGGCAAGATCATTTTGGGTAAAAGCACCCTGGCCAAGGACCTGCGCACCAAGGCCAAGACGGGCGGCAACATCAATGCCGCCGCTGTTTTGGGTAAGGCCCTGGCTGCCGAGGCCCTCAAGAAAGGCATTATTCAGGTGTGTTTTGACCGCGGAGGTTATTTATACCACGGGCGGATCAAAGCGTTCGCCGAAGCCGCGCGTAAAGCCGGACTACAATTTTAATGAGCACATGACTTACGTCAAGCGATAGCGACGTAAGTCATAAGTGCGAATTAACCCCGCGAAGCTCCTAAACAATAGTTTTGGAGCGAAGCGGGGTAGAGAGTAAGGAGTTTCATGAAAGACCCGAAGAAAGACGAAGAACTTAAAGAAAAAGAAGAAGAGGCTGTTGCCGAAGCCGTGGAACAGCCAGTGCTTTTACCCGAACCCGAAGCAGTAGTCGCTCAAACGCCGGCCGTTGCAGCCGCTTTGGGGCAACAGGGAGGCGGCGGCAGATCGTCCCGCCAAAGGCGGGGGGAACAACGCAAGGCCGGTCCCAAAAAACAAGGATCTTTGTCCGATAGCGGTCTTATCGAAAAAGTGGTGTCCATTAACCGTGTGACCAAAACCAATAAAGGCGGGAAGCGTCTTTCGTTCTCCGCGCTGGTTGTTGTCGGCGACGGTAAAGGCAAGGTCGGTTACGGTTTGGGCAAGGCCGGTGAAGTGGCCGCCGCCATCAAGAAAGGCTTTAACGCCGCTAAAAAAGAAATGATCGTCATCGCGCGCCACGGCACGACGATCACCCACGAGATCTTAGGTTCCTGCGGCTCTGCCAAGGTCCTTTTGAAGCCCGCTTCCGAAGGGACCGGGGTCATTGCTTCCGGCGCGGTGCGCGCGGTTTGCGACGGGGCGGGTATTTCCAATATTTTGACCAAATGTCATCGTTCCAACAATCCTATTAACGTCGTGAAAGCGACGTTCGACGGGTTGTCGCGTTTGAAGATCCAAAAGGACATAAATATATGCAATCGCATCAGCTGAGGTCTCCATCAGGTTCCCGCAAGCGCAGGAAGATCGTCGGCCGCGGCCGCGGCACCGGTCACGGGAAACGTTGCGGACGCGGACAGACGGGCCAGAATTCACGCTCCGGCCGCGGGGTCATGCTCGGGTATGAAGGCGGACAGATGAGCCTTTTGCGCCGTTTGCCCAAGGTCGGTTTTAACAGCAAATGGCCGGCCGAATACCAGATCGTTGACGTGGCGGCCCTGAATTGTTTTGATAACGGTGCCGTGGTCAACCCCGATTCGCTCAAAGACGCGCGTTTGATCAAGACCCTGCACCGGCCCGTGAAAATTTTAAGCGATGGCGCTATGACCAAAAAATTGACCGTGCAGGCGCATCGTTTTTCCAAGGCCGCCCAGGACAAGATCACCAAGGCCGGCGGGACAGCGGAAGTTTTGACCCGGCCCTCGGCTTCGCCGCGAGGCGAGCAGACCGTGAAATGATTGACCGATGATAGCCCAATTCCTCCAGGGGTTGACGAATTGCTTCAAGATCGAGGAATTACGTAACAAGATCCTTTTTACCCTGGGGATCCTGGCGGTCTATCGTCTGGGTTGTTATATCCCGACCCCCGGTATCAACGGGGTTGCGCTCAATGAGTTCTTTGCGCGCATGAACGATACCACCGGCGGCGGCAACGTGTTCTCCATCATGAACATGTTCTCCGGCGGGGCGTTGGGAAAATTGACGGTCTTTTCTTTAGGGGTCATGCCGTACATCTCCAGCTCGATCATCATGCAGCTGTTGACGGCCGTGATCCCGTCTTTGGAGAAATTGTCCAAGGAAGGCCAGGCGGGTTACCGGAAGATCAACCAGTTCACCCGTTACGGCACCGTGTTGCTGGCCCTGGTACAGTCATTTTTTATCGCTCTTTGGCTTGAAAGTCCTTCGACATTCGGCGGTTTGCAGATCGTCAACGATCCCGGATGGGGTTTTAGGTTCACGAGCGTCATCACCCTGACCGCGGGCACCGTATTCTTGATGTGGTTAGGTGAGCGCATCCAGGAGAGAGGGGTCGGCAACGGCATGTCTTTGATCATCACGGCGGGCATCATTTCCGCGGCGCCGACAGCCCTCCATTATCTGAATTTGCTGTTGTCCCCTAAAAGCGGGGCAAGTCAATTGCAGCCGGTCGCTTTGGTGCTGATGGTTTTTTTCTTAGTCGCGGTCATCATTTCGACGACCATGGTGTCCCAGGGCCAGCGGCGCATCCCGGTCCAGTATGCGCGGCGTATGGTGGGGACACAGGCCACCGGAGGGTCCTCGACGTTCATCCCTTTAAAGGTGGACACCGCGGGCATCATCGCCATCATTTTCGCGCAATCCGTCATTCTTTTTCCGGCGACGATCGCGAGTTTCTGGCCCCAAGGCCCCTTGCAGCACGCGATGACGTGGATTTCGCGCGGG
>JACPXN010000030.1 GCA_016196515.1 Candidatus Omnitrophota bacterium
AAAGTATACGACCGTTTTACCGTCAATCGCGGGGGCTTAAGAGAAGAGTATTATGTCCTGACCCGCGATCTGCATGACTGGGAAATGAACATGGAATATCATCAGGAACACGGCGGCGGGACAGACATCTTGGTCTCGTTCACCATCAAGGCGTTCCCGGACATGGGTTTGGACTTATTCAGCACCGGCTTTAACAAGCGCAAGGCCGGCTCACAAGAACCACCGGGAATACCAACAGAAATAATACCATAGACATCCTATAAGGAGTGTTTGATGAATATTGCGATCATCGGTTCGGGATACGTGGGATTGGTCACGGGCGTGTGCCTGGCGCATATCGGTCATCGTGTGATCTGCGTTGACAATGATCCTCAAAAGGTCAAAAAATTGAAAAAAGGCGGCATTCCCATTTATGAGCCGGGCCTCGATGTGATCATGCGCGATTGCGTCAGGAAAAAACGCCTGTCTTTTTCCGGGTCCATCAAGGACGCGACGCAGAGATCCACGGTCATTTTTATTGCCGTCGGCACCCCTCCCAAATCCACCGGCGACGCGGATTTGGTCTATGTTGAGAACGTGGTCCGGCAGATCGCCGAGAACATGGATTCCTACCGGCTGATCGTCGAGAAATCCACGGTCCCGGCGGAAACCGGCAACAAGATCCGCCGCACCGTCGAGTTGAATTTGCCCAGGAAATTCCGCAAGGGCAATCAAGCGCTGCTGGATTTTGACGTGGCGTCCAACCCGGAGTTCCTCAAGGAAGGTTCTGCGGTGCACGATTTCATGAATCCCAACCGTCTGGTGTTCGGTGTTGAATCCAAAAAAGCCGAGAAGGTCCTGCGTGAGATCTACAAACCGTTAAAGGCAAAGGTCCTTGTCACCAACATCGCTTCCGCTGAGATGATCAAGCACGCGTCCAATTCATTTTTGGCGATGAAGATCTCCTTCATCAACGCGGTCAGCCAAATTTGCGGACGGGTGGGGGCGGACGTCCTCAACGTCGCCGAAGGCATGGGCCTGGACAAGCGCATCGGCCGGGCATTCCTGGATCCCGGCGTCGGCTACGGCGGCAGCTGTTTTCCCAAGGACGTGGACGCGTTCATCCGCTTGAGCGAAAAAAGCGGATATGATTTCCGTCTTTTGAAGGAAGTGCGCCGGGTCAATGAAGAACAGCGTCAGGCCTTTGTTCATCTGGTTGAGGATAAATTGTGGAACTTGAAAGAAAAAACTATCGGCGTGTGGGGGTTGGCATTCAAGCCCAACACCGATGACATGCGCAACGCCGCTTCGGTGGAGATCCTTCAGAAACTCCAGCAGGAGGGCGCTAAGATCAAGGCCTATGATCCCAGGGCCATGGCTAACGCGGGAGAGATATTGCGCGGTGTCGCGCTGTGCGCAAGCCCTTACGCGGCGGCCGAGGATTGCGACTGCCTGCTTTTGCTCACCGAATGGGATGAGTTCAAGAATGTCGATCTTGAGGCCGTGCGGGACGTCATGCGCCAGCCCGTTGTTTTCGACGGCCGCAATTTTCTCGACGGAGAAAAACTTAAAAGTTTGGGGTTTGACTATTACGGCATCGGCAGGGGGAAAGCATGACAAGGGAAGTTCTATGTCACGATCTTTAAGAAGAAGAATTTTGTCCAAGAAGGCCAAGATCGCCGTCGTGGGTTTGGGCTATGTCGGTTTGCCTTTGGCAATGGCTTTCGCGCAGAAAGGTTTTAAGGTCTTCGGGGTAGACACCAGCTTTGCGCGCGTTGAACGCATCAAGGATTTAAAAAGTTATATCGCCGACGTCAGCAATGCCGCGATCGCCGCGGTCATCCGCAAGGGGACATTGGCCGTGTCCTGTGATTTCACGGTCTTGCGGGAAGCGGATGCTGTTTTGATCTGCGTGCCGACACCTTTAAAACGCAGGTACACGCCGGACATTTCCTTCATCCAAAGCGCGGTCAGGGAAGTGGCGCGGTCCCTGAAAAAGGGCGTTTTGGTCGTTTTGGAAAGCACGACCTATCCCGGCACGACGGAGGAATTGATCAAACCGGCTTTGGAGCAAACGGGGTTGAAAGCAGGGAAGGATTTTTATCTGGCATTCTCGCCGGAGCGCGTTGACCCGGGCAATAAAAATTTTCAAGTCACTAAAATTCCCAAGGTCGTCGGCGGCTTGACCAAACAATGTACCCAGTTGGCCAGGGTCTTGTATGGTCAGATCATCGCCCAGGTGCATGTGGTGTCTTCTCCAAAAGCCGCGGAGATGGCCAAACTTCTGGAAAATTCTTTCCGCATTGTCAATATCAGCTGGATGAATGAAGTCGCGCAGATGTGCCATCGATTGGGGATCGACGTGTGGGAAGTCATCGCGGCGGCCAAAACCAAACCGTTCGGTTTCATGCCCTTTTATCCGGGGCTCGGCATCGGCGGTCATTGTATTCCCGAAGATCCCTTGTATTTGTACTGGAAAGCCCGCCGGTATGGGTTCAATTCCAGGTTCATCCGCCTGGCCGCGGACATCAACACGCATATGCCGGCCTATTGCCTGCACCGGCTGGAGGACTTGTTGAGGGCGCGCAAAAAGAAAATGGCGAACGCGAAGGTCCTGGTCGTCGGCGTCACTTACAAAAAAGACGTCAAGGACCTGCGCAAGTCGCCGGCGTTAAAATTGATCGAACTTTTGCGCCATCGCCATGTCCGCACCGATTATCATGATCCTCTGGTACCTTACGTGAAATTGGGAGGGCTTGATCTGGGGTCAGTATGGCTTGATGCCCAACATCTGAAGGGTTACGACGCCGTGGTCATTGCGGTTGACCACAGCAAGGTCAATTATAAACTCATTCAAACCCATGCCCGTTTGATCTTTGATGTGAAGAATGTCTATGAGGGCATTGCGGATAAAAAGATCTTTAAATTGTAGGGGTTCGATTCATCGAACCCGGGGGTATTTATGGCAAAAAAAACCGTTTTGATCACCGGCGGGGCGGGGTTCCTGGGGAGTCATTTGTGCGATCGGTTCATCGCCCGCGGTTTTAAGGTCATTGCCGTGGACAATTTGATCACCGGCGCTCAACGCAATATCGTCCACTTGTCCCGCCATAAAGATTTCAAATTCATCCGGCACGACATTTCCCGTCCCTTGAAAGTTGCCGGCGGGGTGGATTATGTTTTGCATTTCGCTTCTCCGGCCTCACCGGTGGATTATGGGAACCATCCCATCGCCACCCTGCAGGCCGGCGCCCAGGGCACGCAAAACGCTTTGGACATGGCCCGGGCCAAAAAGGCAACATTCCTTCTGGCTTCGACCTCCGAAGTGTACGGCGATCCGCTGGTGCATCCGCAAAAAGAAAATTATTGGGGCAATGTCAACCCCACCGGGCCCCGCAGCGTCTATGACGAGGCCAAGCGTTTCGCCGAGGCGTTGACCTTCGCGTACCACCGCGTCCATCGGGTGAACGTGAAGATCGCGCGGATCTTTAATACGTACGGGCCCCGCATGCAGATCAAGGACGGCAGGGTAGTCCCCAATTTCATTGACCAGATCCTGCACAAGCGGCCCCTGACTGTGTATGGCAACGGAAGACAAACGCGGTCTTTTTGTTATGTGGATGATCTGGTGGACGGCATCACCAAATTGCTTTTTTCCAAATTGCGGGGGCCGGTCAATGTCGGCAGCCCGCGGGAATTCACCATTCTGGAATTCGCGCGGCTGGTGAAAAAGACCTATGACCCGCACGCCCGTATCGTGTTTATGCCGCTGCCTAAGGATGACCCCAAACAGCGCAGGCCCGATATCACGCTGGCCCGCCGGACATTGGGATGGCAACCAAAGGTGCCTTTGGAAAAAGGGATCCAAATGACCATGGACTGGTTCACCAGACACTATGATCACTAAAGAAGACCTCATCGCTTTTGAGCAGGAGATCGCCGGTATTTTCGCCACCGGCGTCATCCGTGCCCCTGTGCATCTTAGGGCAGGGCGTGAGGACCAGCTGATTTCGATCTTCAAAGAAGAGGAGATCGGTGGTGATGACTATGTTTTTGGGTTCTGGGATTCCCATGAACTCGCCCTTTTAAAAGGCGTGCCGCGCCAAGAGGTCAAAGACATGATCTTGCGGGGTCATAGCATCGCGCTGTGTTTCCCGAAATACAAGGTGTTATGTTCGGGGATCGTCGGGTCCCTGATGGGCACAGCCGCGGGCGTGGCGTGGTCTTTAAGGAACCGGAACAAGAAGGGACGGGTGTTTTTGTTTTGCGGGGACATGTCCGCCGAAACCGGTATTTTCCATGAAGCTGTCAAATATGTGCACAATTTTGATCTGCCGGCGAAATTCATTGTTTGTGATAACGGGGTTTCGGTCATGACCGATACCCGCGCCGTTTGGGGCAATCCGGACCCGTGGTTTGCCGGTACCAAATACGAAAAACACATCATCTATTTTAAATACACCAATGGCTATCCGCATTCCGGCCTTGGCAAACTGATCAAATTCTAATCATGACAACGGCCGTGCCGTTAAAGTACTTCGACGAATTGAAGCGCACCATGGAATGGCTGGCCCAACAGCCCAAGGTCATGTTCGTGGGCCAGACCGTAGCCGGCCCCGGGACCTTCATGTTCCAGACCCTGCGGGACTGCCCCAAGGACCGCACCCTGGAAATGCCCATCAATGAGAGCTTTCAGATGCAATTCACCGTCGGCATGGCCCTGGCCGGTTATATACCGGTCTCTGTTTATCCGCGCCAGAATTTTTTGCTTTTGGCCACCGGGGACATGGCCAATATGCTCGATAAATTGCCCGATATCAGCGAGGGAAAGTGGCCCGTGAAGGTCATTGTCCGTGTCGCCACCGGCCCGGATGCTCCGGTGCACCCCGGCCACCAGCATATCGGCAATTACGCACAGGCCATGCGCAAGCTGTTTCGCTTAATCGAGGTGGTGGAACTGGACAAGACCGATCAAATATTTCCGTCCTATCGGCACGCGCTGGAACGCACCGACGGAAAATCAACCCTGATCATCGAGCATGGCAATTATTATAACGAAGAATATTACGCCAAGGGGCAAAAGACCAGTCCATGATGCAGCGTGCTTCCCGCATTTTCATCGTCGGGCACAATGACAGCATTGAGAATTCTCTGTGGCGCCATTTCACGTCCGGCGGGTTTAAGCATGTTTTTTCCAATACCAAAGACAGGGTTGATGTTTTAAATCAGGCAAAGGTCCATCGGTTTTTCAAAGACGCCCGCCCGGAATACGTATTTTTGGGTTCCATCCGTTCCGGCGGCATCGCGGCCAACCTCAAATATCCGGCCGAGTTCATTTACGAAAATTGCGCGGCGCAGAACAATGTCATCCACGCGGCCCACGCGCACAAGGCCAAAAAACTTTTGTATTTTTCGGGTTCCTGCGCCTATCCCAAAGACGCCCGTCAGCCCATCGTGGAAGGGGCTTTATTGACCGGCCCTTTGGAGGCAACCAGCGCGCCGTATTCCATCGCCAAGATCGCGGGGACCGTCCTGTGCCGGGCTTACCGTGCCCAGTACGGGTTTAACGCGATCGTCGCTGTGCCGGCTACTTTGTACGGACCGGGCAGTGATACGGACATTGCCACGGCCCATGTCATGGGAGCCTTGATCGGTAAATTCTATAGAGCCGTTGCCGATGGGGACAAAGAGGTCGTTGTGTGGGGCACGGGCAAGACGCGGCGGGAATTTTTGTACGTGGACGATTTCGTGTCCGCGTGCCTGTTTTTGATGGACCGTTATAACGGGGCGGAGCCGATCAATGCCGGATGCGGTCATGACGTGTCCATCAGGGAATTGGCCGCGTTATTGAAGAAAATTTCCGGGTTTAAGGGAAAGATCGTTTTCGATGCTTCCAAACCCGACGGCACCATGCGCAAACTCATGGACAATCGCCGCATCACAAAATTGGGCTGGAAGCCGAAGGTGGGATTGCAAGAGGGCATCAGAAAAATGTATCAATGGTTTAATGGAAAGGAAACAGCATGAAAATTCTCGTCACAGGCGCGGCGGGGTATATCGGTTCAGTGTTGACCCCCACGCTGTTGGCCCAGGGGCATGAGGTCATTGCCCTGGACAATTTTATGTATCATCAAAGCTCGCTCTTGGATTGCTGTTACCACGAAAAATTGACCATTGTCCGCGGGGACACGCGTGACAAGGCCCTCATGGCGCGGCTCATGAAAGGCGCGGACGCCATTTTTCCGCTGGCGTGTTTGACCGGAGCGCCCTTGTGCGCCAAAGACCCTGCCGGGGCCAAGGCCGTTTTGCTGGATGCCATCCAGATGATCCTGGGGATGCGCGGCAAGGGCCAGCGCGTTATTTTTCCGACGACCAACAGCGGTTACGGGGTCGGCGAAAAGGGCAAACACTGCACCGAGGAAACACCCTTAAGACCGGTTTCTTTGTACGGAAAATTGAAAATGGACGCGGAAAACGCCATTCTGGACGCGGGCAATGCCATCACCCTGCGCTTGGCCACGGCTTTCGGCATATCCCCGCGCATGCGTCTGGACCTTTTGGTTAATGACTTCACGTACCGCGCGGTGTATGACCGTTTTGTCGTCCTGTTCGAGGCGCATTTTCACCGCAATTACATCCATGTCCGCGACATTTCCAGGGCCTTTGTCCACGGGCTCAATGGCTTTGACAAGATGAAGGACCAACCCTATAATGTGGGGCTAAGCGACGCCAATTTAACCAAACTCCAGTTGTGCCAGGAGATCAAGAAGCTCGTTGCGGACTTCTATTTTGTCGAGGCCACCATTGGCGAGGACCCGGACAAACGCGACTATATCGTCAGCAACGCGAAAATAGAGAAGACCGGGTTTAAGCCCGAGATCACTTTGCAAAAAGGCATCCAGGAACTCATCAAGGGTTATCAGGTCATCAAACGCAATCAGTACGCCAATGTTTAAAAATTGTCACCCCCGAATGCCTGCCTGCCGGCAGGCAGGTTTCTATCGGGGGTCCAGGCACTGATGTTCTGGATTCCCGACAGAAGCATTCGGGAATGACAGTGAGGAGATTATGAAACAACTTGACGTTCTTTTCGTCCACCCCAACGCGGCCCATAAGATCTATCAGGCCCTGGCCCAGGATTTTTCGGCCATTGAACCGCCGATCTGGGCCGGGATGCTGGCCAATCATTGCCACGTCAAGGGGTTTTCCGTCAATATCCTGGATGCCGAAGCCCTGCATTTGAGCGACCAAGAGGCGGCCAAGCGCATCGCGGCATCCAGAGCGCGGGTGGTGTGTTTTGTGGTGTACGGCCAACAACCGTCGGCCTCTTCGCAGAATATGGCCGGCGCCGTTGATCTGGCGGATCTGGTCAAGTCGGCCGCGCCTGAAAGCAAGATCGTTTTCGTCGGCGGGCATATCGCGGCTTTGTCGCGCGAGGTCTTGGAAAGACACCCCAGCATTGATTTTGTCTGCCAGAACGAAGGCGTTTACACGATTTCGGGCCTGTTGCAGACCAATTTGAAGGACGGTTTGGAAAAAGTGTTGGGATTGGGCTATCGCCGCGACGGCACGGTCTGTTTGAACCCCCCTTCGCCCATCGTCGCCAAGGCAGATCTGCCCCGCGATTTGCCGGGTGTCGCGTGGGATCTTCTGCCCATGGAGCGTTACCGCACCGCGCTGTGGCATTCCTATGCCAACGGCTCCAGGCGCCAGCCCTTTGCCGCCATCTATACGTCGCTGGGCTGTCCGATGAAATGTTCGTTTTGCATGATCAATATCATCAACCGCCAGGAGAATGAATTCTCCGACGGGTCCGCGGTGTTCCGTTATTGGGAACCGGAGCATATCATCAAGGACTTTGACTATTTTGCCTCCAGGGGCATCACCAACATCAAGATCGCCGACGAGCTTTTTGTCCTTAACCAGAACCATTTCATGAAACTCTGTCAGCTCATCATCGCGCGCGGCCATCAGTTCAACATCTGGTGCTACTCGCGCGTGGACACGGTCAAGGACCAGTATCTGGAAACCTTGAAGAAGGCCGGGGTCAACTGGCTGGCTCTGGGGATCGAAAGCGGCAATGCGCGCGTGCGCAAGGACGTGACCAAGGGCCGTTTCGGGGACCTTGACATCCGCAATATCGTGGGCAAGATCCGCGAGCACGGCATCAACGTCATTGGCAATTATATTTTCGGTTTGCCGGAAGATGACCTGGACAGTATGCAGATGACCCTGGATTTGGCGATGGAGATGAACACGGAGGAGGCGAATTTTTATTCCGCCATGGCCTATCCGGGCAGTCCGTTATACGGCATTGCCCGCAAGGAAGGATGGCAGTTGCCGCAAACCTATGACGGTTTTTCCCAACACTCCTATACCTGCCAGCCCTTGCCGACCAAGCATTTGACCGCGGCGCAGGTCCTGGCGTTCCGGGACGAGGCCTGGATGAAATACCACACCAACCCAAAATTCCTGGAATTGCTCAAGACCAAATTCGGCCAGGTGGCCGTTGACGAGACGTTAAGATCCGCCCGGATCAGGCTCAAACGCAGGATCCTGGAACAAGCCCCGGTCGCCCGATGATCATTTCCCGCACCCCCTTTCGCGTTTCTTTTTTCGGCGGCGGCACCGACTATGACAGGTGGTTTTGTCAGAACAAGGGCGCGGTTTTGGCCACCACCATTGACAAATATTGCTACATCTCCTGCCGTTATCTGCCGCCGTTCTTTGACCATAAGTCCCGCATCATCTATTCCAAGATGGAGCATGTGCACGGCATCAACGACATTGACCATCCGTCGGTGCGGGAAGTCCTGCGTTTTTTAAAGATCACCGAAGGCGTCGAGATCCATCACGACGGAGACCTTCCCGCGCGCACGGGGCTGGGGTCCAGTTCGTCGTTCACCGTCGGACTTTTGAATTCTCTGTATGCCCTCAAAGGCGTTGTGGTCACCAAGGAACGGCTGGCCCAGGAAGCCATCCACGTTGAGCAGGACATGATCAAGGAGAACGTGGGCTGTCAGGACCAGGTTTTGGCCGCTTACGGCGGTTTGAATCACATTGAGTTCGGCGGCTCCAATCATCTGTTGGTGCGCCAGGTGACGATCTCGCCGGAAAAATTGAACGTCCTGCAAAACCATCTGATGCTTTTTTTCACGGGGTTCGCGCGCACCGCCTCCCGCATCGCCCATCATCAGATCAAGAACATCCCCCGCAAGAAGCCGGAATTGGCGCGCATGTATGAAATGGTCAGCGAGGCCGTCGCGATCCTCAACGGCAAAAACCTTGTTCCGTTCGGCCAACTGCTCGATGAAAGCTGGAAACTCAAACGCACGCTCTCCGGCAAGATCTCTACAGCGCACATTGACCATCTGTATGCCGCGGCCACGCGCGCTGGCGCCGTCGGCGGCAAACTGCTGGGCGCGGGCGGGGGCGGGTTCGTGCTTTTGTTCGTTGAACCGCACAAGAAGCCCAAGGTCCGCGCGGCGCTCAAAGGCCTGTTGGAAGTCCCCTTCAAGTTCGAGGGCCTGGGAAGCCAGATCATTTTCTACCAGCCGGACACGGGAATTGTCAAATAAATGTTCAGCCAGACGGACATTGTCATTCTCGCCGGCGGCTTGGGCAAGCGCCTGCAGGCCCTCACGCAGGGCCGACAGAAGGTCCTCGCCCGGATCAACGGCAAGCCGTTCATCGCGTTATTAATTGAATTCATCGCTTCCCAAGGCGGACAACGCTTCATTTTGTGCACCGGTCACGGCGCCGAGGCCGTTGAGCGGACATTGGCCGATGCGTTCCCCAAATTAGACATTGTTTTTTCAAGGGAAGAGGAGCCGCTGGGCACAGGCGGCGCCATCAAGCAGGGAGCCGCTTTGGTGCGTTCGTCCCGATTTTTGGCCATGAACGGCGATTGTTTTTGCGTCATTGATTACGGGCAATTGATCAAAAGCCACGTGTCGCGCAAAGCCGCGGCCACCATTGCCGTGACGCGCCTTGACGATGCCCGCGAATACGGCACTATTGAGATAGGTCCCGACGGGCGCATTGAAGCGTTTAAGGAGAAATCCGCCTCCGCTGAATTGCTTTCGCGTTCAGCTTCGGCGGACAGGCAGCCCGGGCATCTTATTAACACGGGAACGTATTGCCTGAATAAGGACGTGTTTGATCTGGCCAAGACCCCGCAGAAATTTTCCATTGAATACGATTTCTTCCCGCGCTTAGTCGGCAAGGGGTTCTGGTCTTTTGAAGTGCCAAA
>JACPXN010000031.1 GCA_016196515.1 Candidatus Omnitrophota bacterium
GATCTCTCGTCCCGCCAATGGCGGGACTCGAGATTAATTCGCCCCGCCAATGGCGGGGCTCATTAAGGGGGATTTTATGTTGAAGAAAAAAAGAGGGCAGAGCACAGTGGAATATGTCCTGCTGGCAACCGCGGTCATCGCCGTGATGATCGCGTTTGCCACCACCAAAGAAACGGGATTGCAGAAAAAATTGACAGATACCCTGGGGACATCGGCGAACACCATTGGGAACATGACAGACCGTTTGCACAAAAGCCAGCAAGGGAGCAATACCGTCATCCCGACCCCGCCGCAAGGTGTCGTTGGGTTTGATCCGACAACAGGGTTTAACTCGACCCAATGAATATTATCCATACCGGAGGAACATATGTTTAAACATTTATTTAAGGCCGTCAAGGGGCAGAATACCGCGGAATACGCATTGTTGATCGCCCTGGTCGTCGCGGGCGTCATTGCCATGCAGACCTATGTCCAGCGTTCCCTGCAGGCGAAGATGCGCAATGCCGGCATGGTCCTGTCGCACAACACCGAACTGAACGGCATCACCACGACGGAGCAGTATGAGCCGTATTATCAATCCAGCAACTATGTGGTCACCCGCAATGCCACAGAAAATACGCGTCAGGGCAGGGGCCTGATCGCTCATGATTCGTCCAGCAATCGCACCAGGGCTGATCAGGGTTTCCAGGAATCCACGTATGACACAACAGGCGCAACAGGCGGACATTAATCCGATCTTTTAGGAGGAACAAGATCATGTTGACTTACTTAAATCAAAAGACCCTTCGAGGCCAGAGCACCCTGGAGTACGCGGTGCTGGTGGTCATCATCATCGGCGCGCTGTTGTCCATACAGTTTTACATCAAACGCGGTGTGCAGGGGCGCTTAAAAAGCGCGGCGGATGATATCGGCGACCAATACTCGGTGGGCAATACCAATGTCATACCAATGTCATCAAGAGCACCAAGACACACAGCAAGACCCGTGATACGTTTGGTGTGGTGGCGCAGGGCGTATCCAGGACGACATTGAACGGTGCGGAAACCACCAATACGGTGGAAAAATCAGTGATCATCAACACCGATCAGGAATACATGGGTAGGTGACCCCCGGTGGGGGTCACCTCCTGAAAAGCCGTTTCCCAGGCTTTTCAGGGGGTTCCTTAGTGGTTTCTAAATCGTAGGAAGCGCATATATGGTGAATAGAAAAGGCCAGAGCACGGTGGAGTATATTTTGCTGGTCACCGCGGTCATCGCGGTGATCATCGCAGTTACAGGACCCGCAGGGTTGTTCCATACCAGATTGCAAAACGCCATCGAAACGACCACCAACGGTATGGGGGACATGGCCGACCGGCTGATGGGCGCGACTAACCCTGCTCCTGCCCCTGATCCTACTCCCGATCCCGATCCTAATCCTGATTAAATGGCGGGGACAACTTTATGGTGCGCGGCATAAGCGGCAAAAAAGGCCAGAGCTCCCTTCCCGAATATGTGGTGACCTTTTTTCTCGTCATTGCCGCGGTCGTGGCCATGACGGTCTATATCCAGCGCTCCATTCAGGCCAAAACCAAGGACGCCAGGGATTACATGGTCGGCCTCGCCTCTGCTGAATGCGACGATGATTGCAGGGCCGCGGCCGGGATCGGCGGAAACACGATCCCCGGCGAATATGAACCGTATTACGGAAAGGTCGATTCGCGGACCAGCCGCAATAGCGAGGTCAGGACCGGGCTCGTCGGAGGCACGCACATTGTCAACGGACAGAGGAGGTTGTTTGATGCGATGAGCCGCAGGAACGAAACCGTTGAGACGACCAGCCATAGCGAACAACTTCCGCCCGGGGCCGCGGCCGGAGACCAGTATGGGAAATAGAGGGCAGACCACTGCGGAGTATATTGTCCTCATCGGGATCATCACGGCCGCGCTTTTTTATATGGGGCCTTTGTTCAAGAGAGGTGTGCAGAGTTTGGTGAAAGTGACTTCCGACCAGATCGGCGCTCAACAGGATGCCGAGCAGGATTTTAAGGACGCCCATGACCCGGGCGCGACCGGCGGATATTTGGTGTCGTCCAACGCGGGGGTCAACAGCAGTATCAGCAAAAAGATCGAAACGCCCGGATTTGGCGGCGTTGCCGACATGACCGTCGATGAGAGCACGAATATGACGTCCGATTCGCGGACGAATTTGGGGAACATTAACAGATGATTTTCAAGTATTTTCAAAGATACCGCAGGAATGACCGGGCGCAAAGCGTGCTTGAGTTTACGGTCCTCATCATTATCATCATGGCGGTCTTTTTAAGCATGAGCAGTTATGTCAAGCGCGGCATGCAGGGCCGCTGGAAAAGCGCCATTGACGATTTTGCCGACCAGTATACCCCCCAACAGACCAACTCCACCACGATCTATACAGCCGACACCGAGTCCAACACAGCGATCACAACGCAGGACAATACTACCTTCCGCAATGACAGCAGCCATTCGTTGGAAAGGCGTTCCAGTTACACGCAGGTCGGCCAGGAGGGCGATGATTTTAACAAGACGCCATAATATCGGGCAGGCCGCCACGGAACTGGCGATCTTCGGCGCCATCATCATTTTTGTGCTGGGCGTCATCATCCGTACCGCGGTTTCTTCGGGCCAGGGGCAAGATGCCCACTTAAAAGCCATGCGTTATGCCCTTTTACAGGCGTACAAAAGCAGTATGGAACAGGGCACCAGCCGCAACACGGCCTCGATCTTATATTTGGAAGACAAGATAACCCCGGACTTTAATAAATACGGGTCTACGGAGCGCTCCCCTTATATGATGCAGGTTTCAGGGACCATGACCAATATGCTTTTGTTCCCGCTCGATGAAGAGGACCTTCGCCCTCCATCAACTAAACATATTCCCGTCATGGATGTTTACATTAATGGAAAACATTTTACATTTACAACCGCCGCTTTTACGGTGAACAAACCTTTAACGGTCCCCGATAATCCTGACGGAAGGCGTTTTTACAAGGGCTGGGATTTTCAATGCGGCCCCGCCCCGTGCCCTCTTTTTTATCAAATCGTGGTCAATCTTGGAACGACCGCCAATGACTACGGCGTTCTGGATGCTCAAGCGGCCTGGGACTTAAACCGTGACGATGACCCCGGCAATGATCCGACCGGTGCGCGAAGAAGCGGCATGGCCTGGCATTGGAAGGCCGTCCAGGGCATAGAGTCGAATGTGGGCCAGAACAAGCCGATCTTCATTGATGCCAAGGACAGCAATTATCCCGTCTTCGACGTGGACAATGACCGGCAGGAGGAAGTCCTTTATAACTATTATGCCGATGTCGACGGGGTCATTTCTGCCGTGACGGTGCTTGACTATCAGGACGGCGATCTGGACCCAAGCTCTGATGATGCCGGCGGTACGCACGCGGGCCTGCAGAGCGATATGGCGATCTATACCAAGCCGGCCTTTGGCTCGCCCAAAGGCAATTACCTTTTGATACAGCAGGGCAAGGTGTGGGGCCTCGACGGAAAATTTGTCCGTTCGGTCAACCGCAAAGACCAGGTGGACTTGGTTGAGCGGAAAATACAATTGTCCAATGACACGGGGCGCATGTGCAACGGTTCCGTGCCCGATGTCGAGGTGTGCGGCGACTGTTTTTCCGTCAACAATATCGCCAGGACCTGTTTTGACCGCGCCGGCAAAATTTTGTACGTGCGCTCGCGCCTGCTGGACAAGCTGGGGCATTTTTGGAAAACGGACGCGTCAGGGCAATTGCGTCTGTAGGGGCGGCCCCCTGTGGCCGCCCGAGACGGACAATGTATGCATATGAAAGCGCAGTCCACATTGGAATTTGTTTTTGCCATGATCGCGGTCATGTTTTTGCTCTACGGCATGGTCCAGGTGTTCCGCTGGGTCGGCATGGACATGGCCCAGCGTCGCTACGCGTACGATGCCTCTTTTAACAGGGCCATGGCCACGGGGAGCCTGGAGCAGTTAAAACTAGACGCTTATTATCATCCATCGAGGATCCACGCCTCTCCAAGGGTGGATCTGGGGCAATGAATATGAAACATAAAGGACAGACCTCCCTTGTTCTTATTTTATTGGCCGCCGTTGCGCTCATCTTTCTCGCCGTTACGCTCAACTGGGGGCGCATTGCCCCGATCAAGACGCAGACGACAGTGGCGGCCGCCAATGCCGCGATCAGTTCGGCGTCCAACTTCGCCAGTTACGGACAGAAAAAAATAGCATCCGACCTAGGGGGCAGGTGGAAGTATTGCCAGCACAGCAATATCATTATGGCGGTGCTTACCGTCGTTATTGCCGTTGTAGCCACTGTTCTTACAGTTATAACAGGGGGAGCCGCCGCACCTCTTTTATATTTTGCTCTGGCCCTGTCCGCGGCAAGCTTGGGGTTACAGGTTTTGGTGGTCCAGCCCGGATTGACGAAACTATACAATAAGATGCAGACAAGTTTGTCTGCCGAGTCCCAGTTTGTTGAAAATGGGCTCATCACGGCCTTACAAGGGATTGTTTCCGACAATGGACAAGTGACAGATTATTTTGACCAGAACACCAACGGGCGTTTTGGGATCGGGTCTAA
>JACPXN010000038.1 GCA_016196515.1 Candidatus Omnitrophota bacterium
CTATATGTATACTATCTGAAACAAGTATACCTTCTGTCCGTAAAAAGTCAAGTCTGTAACTTCGTCCACCTTATCCCCTTGACGATCACGCGGCCACCGGGTTTCAGGTCATGGGCGCGGCTGAAACCGGCGCTGACTTCCAGCACGTAACGCGCGTTGGCAGGCGGTATATAGACCGGACATGGATCCGCAGGGCAGGGCGGCACATTCTCATTGATGGCAACGATGCGGTCCTGCCGATCCAGCCAAATGATGTCAATGGGAAATTTCATGTCTTTCATCCAGAACCGGTAACGGTCATCACGGTCAAAAACGAACAGAATCCCTCTGTTATGCCCGAGGCCTTTCCTGCCCTGCAAACCGCGCTGTGTATCCTTTTTACTGGACACAACCTCCACGTTCACGCAGACATTGGCCCCGCCGTTGGCGGGGCTGGCGCTACAAACCTGGACCGGCTGTTGCGGCCGTTGCAAAACATAAAAAATGACCACGACCGCGCCTAAAAGAACGATCCAGAGCTTCCGCTGAAATGTCGCAGCCGCGGGAAAGTTTATTTTTCTTCTCCCGTAATATTCAGATAATCCCGGAATCCGGCCGCTCCCTTTGCGGCTTCGTTGGCCCTGGCCATGCGCTGGGGGATAAAGGGGTGCGTGCGCCAATAAGTGAACGGTCTTGGCGGTTCTTTCATCTGGTGTTCCAAAAGTTTGCCCAGCATGACGCGCATCTGGGAGGGGTCATATCCGGCGCGTTTCATGTAACGCACGCCCAGACGGTCGGCCTCAAATTCATCCTCGCGGGAATTCGCGAACAAGAGGGAATCTGCGGCAATCCCCACACCGGCGGCCATACCCCCCTGCCCCGACGCGATGGCCGCGCCCTGCAGCACCAGAGCACCGTAAGCGCCCTGCAGGCGTTTCATGGCATGCTTGGCCGTGATATGGGCGACCTCGTGGGCGATGACAGCAACCAGTTGATCGTCATTCGTCACGAGGTCAACGAGCCCCTTATTGACGTAAACGTATCCGCCGGGCAAACTGAACGCGTTGACGGCATCGTCCTCGATCACGCGGACGGTATAGACCAGGTCTTTGCGGTCGCACACCGCAACGATCCTCTTTAAGATCTTCTCCGCGCGTTCGTTGACGTCCACGTCGGTATTGAGCTTGACGGTTTTCTCGACCTGCACGGATGCCGCGGCGCCGATGTTCTTTTCCTTCTCGTCGCCGTACATCAGGGTCTCTTCCCGGCCCGTGGCAGGATTAAATTCCGAAAAGCACCCGCACAGGAACGCCAGGCAGGACAGACCTATGGCCACGAAAAATTTTTTCATAACACATGAACGCCGAATTTTTCCAGCATCTTGCGGAGTCTGGCCAACGGCAGGCCCACGACGTTAAAATAACATCCCTCGATGCGCGGGATAAAAAGCGCGCCCTTGCCCTCAATGTCAAAACCTCCGGCCTTGTCCAGCGGCGAGACCAAGCGGTGATACCGGTCAATGGCCTTGCCCGAGAGACGGTCCATGAACACTCTGGTCTTTTCATGGCCAACGGCTGTTTTGCCCGTGGCCGCGTCCACAATGGCGACACCGGAATGAACCCAATGGGGCGTAAAGCCCCGTTGGGGCCACGCCCCTTTACGGGGACGCGCCATCAATTCTTTCAGGTCTGCTTTGGCGGCTTTGAGATCTTTGGGTTTAAAGATGAGCCGACCGCGGGCGGAACAGACAACGGTGTCTACACCGACGACAAGTCCGGAGGTGACGCGGGAGGCAATGTCTTTTGCTTTTAAAAACGCGTTGGCTTTGACAAGAGCGGCGCAACCGGCATTGGAACGGGTGATCTCTTTAAGCGTGCTTGGGGCGCGAATGGTAAAAGGCAAACCGAGAACGGCCATGAGTTTGCGCCGTTGGGGTGAAGCGGAAGCTAGGATGATCTTGCGCATCACTTTAAGAATTCATCTGCCGTAAATATAGGTTGCAGCGCAACCCCATATTTAGCCAATGCCGCGCCGGCGCCTTCCTGACGGTCAATGACGCAAATGGCCTTGATCACCTTCACGTCCATCCTGGAGAGGACTTCAATGGATTCGACAAGGGCCTTGCCCGTCGTGGCCACGTCATCAATGAGGACGACCCTGGCC
>JACPXN010000039.1 GCA_016196515.1 Candidatus Omnitrophota bacterium
CAATGGGCGAGCCGATGTCCTTAAGGTCAATGCCCGACATGGTCTTGACGGTTGCAGTGGTGGCGACAGGCATGAAAAACGGGGTCGGCACCTGGCCGTGGGACGTGCGCACAACCCCCAGCCGTGCGCCGGTTTTCGCATCCTGTTTCAATAATTGAAAAAACATAATTAAGGTTACGGTGCCTGCCTGCCGGCAGGCAGGGGTGTCTACTTAATTCACGGGAAGGTTATGGTAATCCGTTATCTCGGCGCGGGGGTAATAATAGCTCAAGATCTGTTGATAGGTGAATTGCTGCAGGGCCATGCCGCGGGCACCCCACTGGCATAAGCCAACGCCGTGGCCCCAGCCTTTGCCGGTCAAATCAACGTAATAACCCTGCATGCTGATCTCGTAATCATTGCTTTTAAGGACATTGGGGCCCACGGCTTCCCGGAAATCCTTACCGGATATTGTCAGGTTTTTGCCGTCGCGCGACGTGATCTTGATGTTATTGATGCGCTCGCTGCGGTTGCGATCCACGATATTCAAGTCCCTGATGGCCCCAACGGCGTAGCCGTGCCTGTCCAGCGCGTCCCGGATGTCTTTCAAACGGAAATTCTTTTTCCATTTCATGTGCGGGGAACCCTGACAGAAATTGCACACCACTCCCCCTAAAGGCGCCAGGTCAATGCCCCACAAATTTTTGGCATCCTCGGTCATGCCGCCGCAGGTGGCGTGGAAATACGCGGGCAATATTTTGCCTTTGAACGCCAGCACTTCTCCGACGGTATGGGTGACCGCCAGCCCCGTGCGGTAGCGCTCGGAATCCTTGCCGCCGTACACCTGCGAATAAATATCATTGGTGACGTCGTAATCCTTGTTCGTCGAACCCGCCATGGCATACAAAACATAGGTGCGGGTGGCAACGGCCTGGGCCTTGATCGCCTCCATGGGCCAATGATGCGAAACTTCGTGGTAAAGCACGCCCCTGATATAATCTTCGATGTTGATGCTGTTGACCGCGGTCAGACGGTTGTCCGCCGTGCGGATCACGGTCACATGGCCGCGGAAACGCCGGTTGTTGACAACGACCGACGCGTCGCGCAATGGCTCGATGATGATGCGCTGATACGGATAAACCTGCATGCCGATAAAAATACCTTTGTCCAAAAGCCGCACCCTGGATATGGGCAGACGGGGCCCTTTGCCGATGACCTTGCCGTGGTCTGCGTCGCGAAAATGATACGGGCCATCGACCTTCAAGTTGATCTCACGGGCATCCCGGACAATGGCCACCCGCACCATCTGCGGCGGCATGCGCTTCTTGTCGGCGTTGGCCGCGAACGCGGCAAAGGCGGCCAGACCCAAGGCCCCCGCGAAAACCGCTGACACTAAAATCTTTTGTTTCATCTCACGCCGCCTTCCCTGCCTTGCCGGCAGGCAGGTCCCGCAGGTATTTGTCCGCCGCCTCGGTCAATTCCCGGCCGCGGCCGGTGCGCCTTAAGAACCCGGCCTTCAACAAAAACGGCTCCACCACATCCACGATGGTGTCGGTCTCTTCATTGAGTGTCGCACACAGCGCTTCGATGCCCACGGGGCCGCCGCTATAATGGGTCTTGATGATGCTCAAAAGTCTCCGGTCCAGATCATCCAGCCCCGCGGTGTCGATCCTCAAGGCCCCCATCGCCTCCTCGACCACCGAGGACTTGATATGATTGGTGCCGGTCTTGACCTGGACGTGATCGCGCACGCGGCGCAGCAGCCGGTTGGCGATGCGCGGGGTGCCGCGCGCACGCCGCGCAATGGCACGGGCCGCGTCCGCCTCAAGGACGACGTTCAATTTCACGGCGGACGCGCCGACGATGGCGGCCAGGTCCTGCTCTTCATAAAATTCAAGATGAAAAAAAATACCGAAACGGTTGCGCAAGGGTGTTGTCAAAAGCCCGCTGCGGGTGGTGGCGCCGATCAAGGTGAACGGTTTGAGATTGAAATTGATGGTCTTGGCATAAGGCCCTTTGTCCACGATGAAATCGATCTTGAAATTTTCCATCGCCGGGTAAAGGAATTCCTCCACGGTCTTGGACAGGCGGTGGATCTCGTCGATAAAAAGGATGTCCCCGGCTTCCAGGTTGGTGAGGATGCCGATGAAATCCCCGGCCCGGTCAATGGCAGGGCCGGAGGTGACGGTGATGCGGGAACCCATCTCGTGGGCGATGATGTGGGCCAGGGATGTCTTGCCCAATCCCGGAGGGCCGGAAAAAAGGGTGTGTTCCAGCGGCTCCCCGCGCTTTTTGGCCGCGGCCATGGCCACCTGCAGGCCGTGGACCACGTCTTTCTGACCGACGAAATCCTTCAGGCGTCCCGGCCGCAAAGAAATGCCGACGACCTGGTCTTCTTCGGTTTCCCGGTTAAAAACGACTCTTTTGATCTCATCCATTACGCAAAACCTCGATGTCCTCGAACGCGCGGCGCTGGACCGCCGCGATCTCCTTTAAGCGTATCAATTCCAAAACCGCGATAAAGGTGCAGACGATCTCATCCTTGCCCGAACAACGGCCAAACAAAGCGGCCAAAGATACCCGCGGCTGGTCCGCCAAAAGATGCAAAAGGGCGTGGATCTTTTCCTCGACGGTATATTCTTCCCGCTCTAATTCATAGGTCTTTTTTTCCGGGACACCTTTGAGCGCGGCATTCAGCGCGTTGATGAGGTCGAACAGGGTGGCCTCAAACGTCACTTCCTCGGCGTCTTGTTTGATCTCATTGAGCCGATCTTCATCCACCACCCGCCTGAAAAAATCCTGGCGCACCTGTTCCCTGGTCTTTAAGGTCTCGGCGATCTCCTTGAATTTCTTGTATTCCTCCAGGCGGCGCACCAGTTCATCGCGGGGGTCTTCCTGCTCCGCCGTTGGCGAGGCCAGCGGGTCAGGCGGCAAAAGCATTTTAGATTTGATCTGCATGAGGGTCGCCGCCATCACCAGGAAATCCCCCACCACGTCCAAATCGAGCATCTTCATCATGGCAGGTCCAGCGGGCCTTCGAATTTGTCTAATTGGATCTTGTAGTTCATGATCGGACGAACACCGCTTCTTTGACCTGTTCCATGGTCTTGACCGCGATGGCACGGGCTTTTTTCGCGCCCTCGCGCAGGACATCGGGAACGAAATTCTTGTCTTTTCCCAATTCCGCCCGTTTTTCCCGGATGAAGCCCAAATGCTCCACCAGGCGGCCGCCCATCACTTTCTTACAATCAACACAGCCTTTGAGGGCGTTGGAGCACCAGTGCCGGGCGTCCTTTTCAATGTCGGGCGCGAACACTTTATAATAACTATAGACGTTGCATTCGTCGGGATGGCCGGGGTCGGTTTTACGGATGCGTTTGGGGTCGGTGATCATCCGGACCGTCTTTTCGCGGATAGCGTCGGGCGTATCGGAAAGGTTGATGGCGTTATTGTAACTTTTACTCATCTTGCGGTTGTCCGTACCCAACAGCCGCGGAACAGGCGTCAAAATGGCTTTGCAATCGGGAAAAAGTTCTGTCTTATAGACAAAATTGAAACGCCGGCCGATCTCGCGGCACAATTCCAGGTGCGGCACCTGGTCTTCGCCGATGGGGACGGCATCGGCCTTATAAAGCAAAATATCCGCAGCCTGCAAGACCGGATAACCCAAAAACGCATAGGTCTGCAGGTCCCGGGAAGAGATCTCCCGCAATTGTTCCTTGTACGTCGGGTTGCGTTCCAGCCAGCCCAGCGGCGTCAGGCAGGCCAAGACCATCTGCAGTTCCAAATGCTCGGGCACATCCGACTGAAGATAAATGATGCTTTTCTTAGGGTCAATGCCGCAGGCCAGCCAGTCCAGGACCATGTCGGTCATGTGGCCGCGCACCTGGCGGCTTTGCTCATATTCGCTCATGAGCGCGTGCCAGTCGGCGATGCTGTAGATGCACTGCGCCTTGTCCTGCAGGTCCACCCAATTGCGCAAAGCCCCCAAAAGGTGGCCGAGATGGAGTTTGCCCGTCGGACGCATGGCTGAAAAAACGGTTTTAGGCATATTATAATTTCCGCGCGATGGATTCAACTTCGAACGCTTCAATGACATCGCCGACCTGGATCTGGTCGAAATTGGCGACGGTGATCCCGCATTCAAAACCCTCGGCCACTTCCTTGACGTCATCCTTAAACCGCTTCAAAGTGCTGATGTGGCCCGTGTGCGCGACCTCGCCGTTGCGCAGCACGTCCACCTGGGACTTGTTGCGGACCCTGCCTTTTTGCACGTAACATCCGGCCACCACACCGGACTTGCTTAACTTAAAGACATTGCGGATCTCAACACGGCCGACGAAATGACGTTTGAGCCGGGGCGCCAGCAGCCCTTCCAGGGCCTTTTTGACGTCGTCGACCGCGTCATAAATGATGCGGTATTCGCGCAGGTCCACGGGCGTCTTTTCCAGTTCCTGTTTGGCCTTGGGGTCTATCTTGACGTGAAAAGCGATGATGATGGCCTGGGACGCCACGGCCAAAATGACGTCGGAAGTATTGACGTCACCAACCGCCGCGTGCATGAACCGCAGTTTCACCTCGTTGGTGGGGATCTTCGCCAGCGACTCCTTGAGCGCCTCGATGGAGCCCTGCACGTCCCCCTTGATGACGACCCGCAGTTCCTTGATATCGCCCTGCTGGATCTGCGAATACAGATCTTCTAAAGAAACCTTGGCCGTACCGGCCAATTTCTCGTGCTTGATCTTTTCCTGGCGCGTGGCGGCAATATCGCGGGCCTGTTGCTCGTCCTCGACGGCATAAAAGATGTCCCCCGCGGCCGGGACTTCCGACAGACCAAGGATCTCGATGGGGGTTGAAGGCCCCGCTTCCTTGATGGGCCGCTCATGGTCGTCAAAAAGCGCTTTGACGCGCCCCGCGTAAGGCCCGACCACGACGGCATCACCCTCTTTTAAAGTACCGCTTTGGACGATCAGCGCGGCGATGGCGCCCTTGCCCTGGCTCAAATGCGCGTCGATGACGATCCCCGACGCTTTCTTGGCGGGGTTGGCTTTCAATTCCAGAATCTCCGCTTCCAGCAAAATACGCTCCAAAAGGGCATCAATACCTTCTCCCGTCACAGCGGAAACACCGACAACCCCCACTTTACCGCCCCAATCCTCGGACGAAAGGTCATGATCAGCCAATTGTTTCTTGACCCTGTCCTGATCAGCGTCCTTGCGGTCTATTTTATTGAGGGCAACGATCATGGGGGCCCCGGCCGCCCGGGCATGGTTAATGGCTTCTTCGGTCTGGGGCATGACGCCCTCATCGGCTGCCACGACCAAAACGACCAGGTCGGTGATGTGCGCCCCGCGGGCACGCATGGCCGTGAACGCCTCATGACCCGGAGTGTCCAAAAACGTGATCCTGCCGTTGGGAATGTCGACGGAATACGCGCCGATATGCTGGGTGATTCCGCCGTGCTCACCTTGGGCCACTTGACTGGAACGGATACGGTCGAGCAAAGACGTCTTGCCGTGGTCCACGTGGCCCATGAACGTCACCACGGGCGGACGCGGTTTCAAGGAAGCCGGGTCATCTTTTTCATGCTCATGGACATCGATCAGTTGTTCTTCCTTGCTCTTGACCTTAAGGACATTGTATCCGAAAAACCCGGCGATCTTGTTGACCGTCTCTTCGTTGAGATACTGGTTGATGTTGGCAAAAATGCCCATATCCAGCAGTTTCTTGAGCACCACGTTCATTTTCTGGTCGATCTTGACCGCAAAATCCTTGACTGTAATGGGGAACGGGACCTCGATGTCCTGCAAAGGACCGGTGGAAACGACTTCTTCGACCACGGCACCGGCGATGCTGGCCGACGGTTTGCTGGAACGGCCGCCGAAGGTCCCGAAACCGCCTTCGGGCGAACGTTTGCGTTTCCTGGCCAGCGGTTTGACCGTGACAAAGGGCTGGTCAAAACGCATGGTTTTCTTCTTGAGAGGATCAAACTGATAAACTTCCTTGGGTATTTCGATCTTGGAAACGTCAACCTTGGGCGGCTGCGCAGGTGCCGGCGGGGGCACGACCACCTGTGGTGAGCTCGGTCGAACCACCTGTGGTTTGGGCGGCGGAACAACCGCTTTCACGGGCTCTGTTTTAGGCACAGCCGCCGGTTTTGACGCAACCGGCGCAGACTTTTTTGGGACTTTTTTCGCAACGGCAGGCCCCGCCTTTGGTCCCGCCGTTGGCGGGGCAGGCTTCACCGCCTTTTTCTTTACTTTTTTCTTCGGCGCTTCTTCCTCTTCATCCTTAACGGCCTCACCGATGCCTTGCTTGGCCAAAGCGTCACGCAAGACGATCTCGACGATCTTGGTCAGGGCCCCATCCTTGGCCTTGAG
>JACPXN010000041.1 GCA_016196515.1 Candidatus Omnitrophota bacterium
CGCAGGTCTTTGAGGGTGATGGCCTCGCTGTTGACGATGGCGATGATGGTGTCATTCAAAGGTGCGGCCATCGCCGTTACGGCAGGAATAAGAAACACGAGGGCCAAAATGAATTTAAACGCGCACGAGCGTGGGTTCATCGGTCTTTGGCTCCAGTTCCTTTTTGAGATGTTCGATGGATTCTTTTAAAAGCCGGCAATACAGGTCAAAACCGACGGATGTGATGAACCCGTGCTGTTGGGTGCCCAGCAGATTGCCCGCCCCCCGGATCTGCAAGTCGTTAAAAGCAATATGGAAACCGGCACCCAGGTCGCTGTGCTTTTCAATGGCGCGCAAACGCTGTTTGGAGACCTCCGAAAGCGCCTGTTCGGGCGGCACGACCAGATAGGTATAGGCCTGGATGTCCAAACGGCCCACCCGGCCGCGCAATTGATGCAATTCGGCAAGGCCGAACTTGTCCGCGCCATTGACGATGAGCGTGTTGGCCAAAGGCACGTCAATGCCCGACTCAATGATCGTCGTGCAGACCAGGACATCGACCTCATGTTTGAGGAATTTTAACATAATTTCTTCCAGGATCCTACCGGACATTTGACCGTGGGCCACCGCGACCCGGGCGCGCGGCGCCAGACGCCGCACGGCCTTTGCGATCGTATCGATATTGTCCACGCGGTTATGCAGGAAAAACACCTGGCCGCGACGTTTGAGCTCCCGCTCAATGGCCTCCTGGATCATGTCCTCATCGTTGCCGATGGCCTCCGGCCCCTCCGGGCCTATCGGCCCAACGGGCCGGGGGCCTATCGGGCCGTAAGCCCGGAGGGTCCTGGTCTCGACCGCGAGACGGTTGGTCGGCGGTGTTGAAATGACCGACATGTCCCGTGCGCCGCAAAGGGCCATATACAACGTGCGCGGGATGGGTGTTGCAGAGAGCGTCAGGACATCCGCCAAAAGGCGCAGATGTTTCAATTTTTCCTTGGATTTGACGCCGAAACGCTGTTCTTCGTCCACGATCACCAGTCCCAAGTCCCTGAAGTCCACGTCTTTGGATAAAAGCCGGTGGGTGCCGATGATGATGTCGACCTTCCCTTCTTTCAGGCCGCGGATGATGGCGGCTTGTTCATGTTTGGTACGAAAACGGCTGATCATGGCCACCTGCACCGGAAAATCCTTCAGCCGTTGCTGAAAATTGTAAAAATGCTGTTCGGCCAAAATCGTCGTCGGGACCAAAATCGCCACCTGTTTATGGTCCATGACCGCCTTGAACGCCGCGCGCAAGGCCACCTCGGTCTTGCCATAACCCACGTCCCCGCAAATGAGCCGGTCCATGGGCTTGAGCGATTCCATGTCTCTTTTGGTTTCCACGGCCGCGCGCGCCTGGTCCGGGGTTTCCTGATAAGGAAAACGGGCTTCAAAGTCCTTCTGCCAGGGCGCGTCTTTGGAAAACGCGAACCCGGCCAATTGCGCGCGCAAGGCCTGGGTGCGCAGCATCTCGGCGGCCAGCATCCGCAATTTCTTTTCAACAGCCCGGCGGGTGGCTAGCCATTCTTTACTGCCCAATCGATTCAACTTCGCCGGACGTTTGGTGAAAGAAACGTATTTCTGCACCAGATGCACGTCATGGCGCGGGACGAACAGTTTGTCCCCTCCCTTATATTCGATGACGAGGTGCGGACGTTTCTGGTCGTCAACGTCGAATTCCCGGATGCCCAAAAAACGGCCGATGCCGTGGTTATTGTGGACGACATAATCGCCCCGCTGGATATCCACAAAATTGTTCAAAGGGGCTTCAGAGGAGAACGGAAAGGACTGTGCTTGAAACGGCAGGATGAGGACGATCCGGTGCCATTCAACGGCCTTGGCCGTCGCCGGATCAAAACCGGTGATGGCGCGGATGATATCGTCCTCAATGTCCAAACGCACCGGGACTTCAAAATTCAAAGGGAAAATATCCAGCACCCCGCCGCGATGGGCGAATTCGCCCTCCTTAAAGACCTTGGCCGCCCTGGTATAACCGAAGGCGACTAGATTGTGGAGGGCTTCCTCGATGTTGACCTTCTGGTCAACTAAAAATTCCAATGATTTGAACGCTACCATTTTTTCTTGCCATGCCACATCAAAAACAGCGGCGAAACGATATACACCGTCGAATAGGTCCCGAAGATAAACCCAAGGGCCAGCACCAAGGCGAAGGTGTTGAGCACTTCCCCGCCGAAAAAATACAGGGCGAAAACGGACAAAAGGGTCACGAACGTGGTCAGGATGGTCCGTCCCAGGGTCTGGTTGATGCTCTCATTGATGATCTCAAAGAGCATTTTATTGCGGGATTTGGGCACGTTCTCCCTCACACGGTCATAAATGATGATGGAATCGTTGATGGAATAACCGGCCACGGTCATAAGAGCGGTCACGACCAGCAGGTCCACCTGGCGGCCCATGAGGACCACCAGTCCCAGCGTGATCAACACATCGTGAAAAATGGCGATCACCGCCGCTGCCGCGAAATCGAAATACTTGAACCTGAAACCCACATAGATGAGCATGCCCAAAAGTGCCAGCACAATGGCATAGACGGCCTTGGTGCGCAAGGCCTGGCCCACGACAGGTCCGACCTTCTCGATGCGCAAGACCGTAAACGCGTTGTCCGCTATTTTATTCTTAAAAATGGCCGTCACCTGCTCATGCGTGTCTTGCGGCGTGCGGATGATCACGTTCTGCGGGGCGTTGGAAAATGTCTGGATAACGGCATGCCCCAATTTTTCTTCCTTGAACATCGCCCGCAGATCGTCCGCGGACACCGCCTTGGTGAACTTGAATTCCTGGATCTGTCCGCCGGCAAAATCAATCCCATAGGCCGCGTCTTTTTTCTGGAATAAATGCACCATGCCCGCGGTCAATAAAACGGCGGAAAAAACAAAACAGATGTTTTTCTTGTTCAAAAAATTGAAATTGGGTTTGGTGAAAACGTGCATCATCGGCAACGCTTTGACAGCGCCCGAAGAGGTCAACCCGTTGAACATGGTGCGGGTGATGTAAATGGAGGTGAACAAACTGGCGATGAGACCTGTGGAAAGGGTCACGGCAAAACCCTTGATGGGGCCGGAACCGAATTGGAACAGCATGAAACCGGCGATCAAGGAGGTCACGTGCGAGTCAAGGATGGCGGACCATGCCCGTGCGTATCCGGCGCTGATCGCGGCGCTCAAAGGCCGCCCGTTGGCCAGCTCTTCGCGGATACGTTCATTGATGAGGACATTGGCGTCCACCGCCATGCCTAAGGTCAAAATGATACCGGCGATGCCCGGCAGGGTCAAGGTCACCTGCGAGTCAGGCATCAGAATATTGATCAAACCCATGCTGCCCAAGATCATCAGCAGGTTAACACCCAAGGCCAGGGAAGCGATGAGGCCCCCGATAAAATAATAAACGGACATGAAGATGACGATCAAAATGCCGCCCAGGATCGTGGCCTTGACGCCGGCTTCAATGGAATCCTTCCCTAATAAGGGATCGATCGTGCGCTCTTCTTCCACATGCATGGGAACAGGCAAGGCCCCGGCGCGCAGCGCCAAGGCCAGCAGGGACGCTTCTTCAAATTTGAATTGGCCGGTGATCTCCGCGGTGCCGCTTAAAATGGGTTCACGGATATTCGGGGCGGACAACACTTCATTGTCCAGAACAATGGCCAGGCGCTCGTTGACATGCGCACTGGTCAGATCGCCAAAGGCCTTGGCGCCCTCGGCGTTGAACGCAAGAGAGATCTTCGGCTGCATGCCGGTACTGTCAAAATCCACGTGGGCATCCTTGATCGCTTCTCCGCCCAGGGCCGCCTCCTTGGCCACCAGGACGCTTTGCCCGCCTTCTTTGTGCATTATTTTTAATTCATAGCCTTCGGGCACGTTGCCGGCCATGGCGTCCTTGAATTGTTGGGCATCGTCATTGACTAAATGGAATTCCAGGTGCGCCACGCGGCCGACCATTTCCAAGGCCTTGTTACGGTCGGTCACCCCGGGCAGTTGCACCAGGACCTGGTTTTCTCCCTGACGCTGGATCAGGGTTTCCCCGACGCCGATCCCGTCGAGGCGGTTACGCAAAACCTCTATGGAACGCAGTACGGCATCGTTCTTGGCATTCTCATCGGCAAGATTGTCATTATCCACCTTCAAAACAAGGTGCATCCCGCCTTTTAAGTCCAGTCCCAGATTGATGCGTTTGTGAATGGGAAAAAGACAGCCCAAAGAAACAGCGACAACCGCCAGAACGATCAATGTCCGTTTGCGCAGATCCGTGCTCATGTCCTCCCTTTCTAGAATTAAGTACCCACCCACCGTAACCCTGCCTGCCGGTAGGCAGGCTTAATTAATTCGGGTTACGGTGGGTGTCTACATAACTTCCGGTTTAACCGCGTCGGCTTTGACCATGGCAATGGCCTCGCGGTCAAACTCGATGCGGGAATGCTCATCCACCCGGACCACCACGGTCTTGTCCTTGACAATGATGATGTGGCCGTGAATGCCGGAATTGGTGACCACCTCGTCGTTCTTCTTTAAATTCTCAAGCATTTGCTTGGTTTTCTTACGCCGCTGCTGTTCAGGCCTGAACACCAGAAAATAAAAGATCCCGATGATGATCACATACGGGACCATCATGCTTGAAAAAGACGCCTGTTGAGGCATAAATTATATCCTTTCGAATTTCCTGTACGGGCGCAATTTATTGCGCCCACAAAGAGGGTTCGATCAATCGAACCCCTACTTCGATTTCTTCATTAAACTGCGGACGGTATCGCTCATTTGCGCGCCCTTGGCCACCCAGGCCTCGAGTTTCGCCTTGTTGAGCGAAAACGCCGCGGGCTTCTTGGCCGGGTCGTAAAACCCTAGGATCTCCAAACTGCGGCCATCACGGCCCTCTTGGCCGGCCATGGCCACGATGCGGTAATTGTAGGCCTTATTGGCGACCTTCCCTGATTTTTGCAACCGAATTCTGACTTCCATTTTTCCCCTTTCTTTGAATTAAGTACCCACCCACCGTAACCCTGCCTGCCGGTAGGCAGGCTTAATTAATTCGGGTTACGGTGGGTGTCTACATAATTCGCCATTGCGATGGCTTTGATCTGCGCCTTGGCTTTATGGACGGTTTCCCTACATTCTTTGGCCGGGTCGGAATCAGCGACGATGCCGGCCCCGGCCTGGACATAGGCCTTGTTGCCACGGACAACGATCGTCCGGATGGTGATGCACGTATCCAAATTTTTCGAAAAACTGAAATATCCGACCGCTCCCGCGTAGGGTCCGCGTTTGACCTTTTCCAAATCCTCGATGATCTCCATGGCGCGTATTTTAGGCGCCCCGGACACTGTGCCCGCCGGAAACGCCGCTTGCAAAACATCCAAAGCGTCCTTGTCTTTGCGCAAACGGCCCTGCACATTGCTGACAATATGCATGACATGGGAATATTTTTCCACGCCCATGAATTCTGAAAGCCGCACGCTTCCCTCCTCGCACACGCGGCCAAGGTCATTGCGGCCTAAGTCCACCAGCATGACGTGTTCGGCCTTTTCCTTGGGGTCAGCCAGAAGGTCTTTTTTCAATGCCTCGTCTTGGGCGTCATCTTGACCGCGGGGCCTGGTGCCGGCGATGGGACGGGTCTCGACGAGGCCCTCTTCACAACGCACCAGCAGTTCGGGCGACGCGCCCACCAGATGCAGGCCGTCAAAATTCAAATAGAACATATACGGCGACGGGTTTAAAGCCCTTAAAGAACGGTAGATGTCAAAAGGACTGACACGGGTGGGGACCTCAAAACGCTGCGACAGGACGACCTGGATGATGTCCCCGGCCGTGATATGTTCCTTGGCCTTTTCCACCATGGCCTTGAAACGGCCGGGCGTGCAATTGGATCGGACCGGTGATTTCACTTGAGAGGTCCTGGTTTTTTTCACGGCGAAGGGTTTGTTCAGATCACGGATGACAGCGTCAATGATCGTCATGGCCGCGTCATATTTGCGCGCCTTTTGCGCCGGGCTGTCCTTTGCAGAACAATGGACGCAGGAAACCGCCTTGATGGTATGGTGGCGATGGTCAAAAATGACCAGGTCCTTGGCCAGCACAAAAACCATATCCGGCAGGTCCAGATCATCTTTGGCTGTTTCCGGCAGGCGCTCAAAAAAACGCACGCAATCGTAACTTAAAAAACCGACCATGCCGCCGTAAAAACGCGGCAAAGACGGGACATGCACGGCCTGATAGTCCTTCATGAACTCCCTTAAAATATCCAAGGGGGACCCGTTGATCGTCCGCGTCTGACGGGCTGTTCTGTCTTTCCCCAAACAGATGATCCGGGCCTGACGGCCTTTGGTGCTGATGACAGTTTCGGGATCGCGGGCGATAAAAGAGAAACGGGCGAATTTTTCCTCACCCTCGACGGATTCCAGCAAAAAGGAATACCTGGACTTTCCCGCCAACTGCACATACGCCGACACCGGGGTCTGGCAATCCCCCAGCACCTCTTTATACACGGGGACCAAATTGCCCTTGGCCGAGAGTTTTAAAAATTCCTGTTTAGATAAAAAATCCATAAAAATTAAGTACCCACCCACCGTAACCCTGCCTGCCGGTAGGCAGGCTTAATTAATTCGGGTTACGGTGCCTGCCTGCCGGCAGGCAGGGGTATCTACATAATTCCTTCTATTTTCCTATAAAAACAACTGTGCTTGTTCGTGTGGCAGGCGGCCCCGACCTGTTGTACCTTCATGAGCAGCGTGTCGCCGTCGCA
>JACPXN010000042.1 GCA_016196515.1 Candidatus Omnitrophota bacterium
ATGGCCTCTTCCAAACCATGGCCCAAGGCGGTCACGCCTAAAACACGCCCGCCGCTGGTGACCAGGGTGCCGCCGTCATTTTTTGTCCCCGCGTGAAAACTGACCGTATCCTCGTCAATGGCCTCATCCAGTTCCGTAATGGGAAATCCGCTCTGGTATGGGCCCGGATACCCGCCGGCGCTGACGACGACACACACGCAGGAACGCGGGTCCCATTGCACGGACAGTTCATGCAGATGCCCGTCGCAGGCCGCGAGCATGATCTCCACCAGGTCTGTCTTTAAACGCGGCAAAATGCTTTGGGTCTCGGGATCGCCGAAACGCACGTTGAATTCCAGGACCATGGGCCCTGACGCCGTGAGCATGAGCCCGGCGTACAGAACGCCCTTAAAAGGCATATTTTCCTGATACATGCCGCGGATGGCCGGCTCGATCACGCGGGCAATGACCGTCTTAAGGACATCCGCCGTGACCGCCGGGGCCGGACAATAAGACCCCATGCCGCCGGTGTTGGGCCCCAGGTCATCGTCGAAAATGCGCTTATGGTCCTGGGCCGCGGGCAGGACCAAAAAATGTTTGCCGTCGCTGATGGCCAATACCGACGCTTCCTGGCCTTGCAGGCATTCTTCAATGACAACGCGGTTGCCGGCCGCGCCGAACAGTTTCTGCACCATGATCTCATCAATGGCCGTTTGCGCTTCCTTCAAATGGCCGCACACATAAACGCCTTTGCCCGCGGCAATGCCGTCGGCCTTGACCACCAGGGGGAACTGGGCCTGCGCTAAGAACGCCTTGGCCTCTTTAGCATCATCAAAGACCCTGTAGACCGCCGTCGGGATATTGCGCCGGTGCATGAATTCCTTGGCAAAGGCCTTGCTGCCCTCCAATTGCGCGGCCGCGCCGCTGGGGCCAAAGATCTTCATGCCCTTGTGCGTAAAAACATCAACAATACCTTTGACCAGGAAGGCCTCGGGCCCGACCACGGTCAGGTCGATCTTTTTTTCAAAAGCGAATTTCAACAGACCGTCCATGTCCTCGACGCCGATGTTGACGCATTCGGCGATGCGGCCGATGCCGCCATTGCCCGGCGCGCAGTAAAGTTTTTTGACCTTAGGACTTTGCTTGATCTTCCAGCACAACGCGTGTTCCCGCCCACCGGAGCCAATGACCAAAACGTTCATCGGAAAACCACCTTGTGTTTCGCATCGTGCACCACTTGGCCGATCACAAACGTCTCCACCTTATGCCGGCGCAAAATGGCCTGGGTCAGGGTCGCATGTTTCGGGTCAACAACCAGCGCGAAGCCGATGCCCATGTTAAAGGTACGGTACATTTCATATTCAGACACCCTGCCCTTGTCCCGGATCAATTGAAAAATACGCGGCTTGGGCCAGCTGTTTTTATCGACGGAAAAACACAAACCCTTAGGCAAAATTTTGGTCAACTTTTCAACCCATGCCCCGCCGGTCATGTGCGCCATGCCTTTGACATTCACGCGGGCGATCAGGTCCAGCACCGGCTTGACGTAAATACACGTGGCTTTAAGCAGGATCCCGGCGTACATTTTCTGCTCGCGCAATGACAGGGCCTTGCGCGCCAGCGAGTAACCGTTGGAATGCAAACCCGACGACGGCAAGCCGATGAGCAC
>JACPXN010000035.1 GCA_016196515.1 Candidatus Omnitrophota bacterium
AAGTTCATCAATCCCAAAATGTCGGTCAAGTCCACCCCGAAGGAACAGTTGGAATTTGCCCGTTCTTTCATGGAGGGCAAGAAATATCCCGAGGCGCTCTCTGAATTCAGGAAACTCATCCGTCATTATCCCCGCGCCAAGGAAGCCCCTGAGGCCCAGTATTCCATCGGCCAGATCCAGGAAGAATTGAATAAACCGTATGAGGCCTATCAGGCCTATCAGGTCGTCATCGACAAATACCCTTTCAGCGAGCGCGCCGGCGAGATCGTCCAACTGCAGTACGAGATCGGCAACCAGTTATTGGAAGGCAAGGACAAGCACGGCAAGTGGGCCGAGGTCATCATCGGCCAGGATGACAGGGTCATCACCGTTTTTCGTTCCGTCATCAAGAACGCGCCTTACGGAAAATTCGCGGCCGTGTCCCAATACAAGATCGGGCTGTTCCTACAGGGAAAGGGCCTTTATCAGGAGGCCCGCGATGAGTTTGAGAAGACCACCAACGATTATCCCGCCAGCGACTGGGCCAAGGCCGCCAAGTTCCAGATCGCCATGGCGGACAGCAAGCGTTCTTCCGACGTCCAGCATGAGCAGAAGGTCACGGACATCGCCCTTGAGGGGTTCCAGGAATTCATCAAAACGCATCCGGAAAGCGAATTGACCCCTGACGCCAAGGAACAGATCAGCCGCCTGCGCGACAAGGAGGCGCAGAACGGTTTCCTGATCGCCCAGTTCTACGAGAAGCAGAAGAATCCCAAGGCCGCGAAAGTGTATTACAGCGACATCGTTGACCGTTATGCCGACACGTCCTGGGCGCCCAAGGCCCTGGTGCGTCTGAAGATCATCGGAGGATGAACATGCATCGTTTGTTACGTATCCTTTGGCCTGTTTTTTTCATCTTTGCCGGCTGCGGTTATACCACGGGGTCTTTGCTTCCCGCCAATTACCGCACCATTTACGTCGAGCCGTTCAAGAACAAGGTCCAGTATATCAGTGACGTCACGCGCGCGCTGTACGTGCCTTTGCTGGAGACCAAGGTGCGCACGGCCGTCATCAACCGTTTCCAGTTCGACGGGCATTTGAAGATCAAGGATTCCGAACGCGCCGACCTTGTCCTGAAAGGCGACCTGATCGAGTTCAACCGCGAGGAACTGCGGACGACCGAGGCCCAGGAGGTGCAGGAATACCGCATCCGCATCGTCATGTCGCTGACCATGATGGATGCTGTTTCCGGTGAGCCCTTCTGGTCGGAACCGTCATTCGCCGGCGAGGCCACGTATTTCACGACAGGCGCCCAGGCCAGGTCCGAAAGCGCCGCGCTGGATGATGCCCTGACCGACCTTGCCCGCCGCGTGGTGGAACGCACCATTGAAAACTGGTAAGGTGTCAGTGGTATATGGTTTATTTATTCCTCGGCGATGACCTCGCCCGCAAAGATACCCAAATTTCCTCCCTGAAGAAAACTTTTTTTAAAAACCCCCAGGCCGTTTTTTTCGATTACGAGTCCTTAGACACCATCACGTTATCCGTTGATATTCTCAAGAAATCCCTGATCACCCTGCCCGTCCTGTCGGCCAAGCGGCTGGTCGTTGTGCGCAATGTCCATCAATTGAAAGCCGCGGATATTGCCGTGCTGTCGGCGTTTTTGAAGAAGCCCCCGGGCCACGTGGATCTGGTCCTGGAATCCGCCGAGGTCGCGCTGAAAGGGGAATTGAAGGGACACGCGGCATCATGCCGGAGGGTGGTATTCAGCACGGCCTCGCCGGGTAACGCGTTCGACATGGCGCGGTTGATGACCGCGGGCAAGGCCAAGGAGGCCCTGAAAATGCTCAACGGTCTTTACGATCACGGCACGCACCCTTTGCAGGTCATGGGCGCCTTGGTGTGGTATTGGGGAAAAGAGGGCAGGGGTTTGGGGACTGACAAATTTGAACGGGGTTTAAAGGCCCTGGAAGAGGCGGACCTGAACATCAAAAGGACGCGTCTTAAACCGGAATACGCGGTGGAAAAAGCGGTGGTGGAGTTGATGGCGATCAGAAGAAACGTTATTTTGCCGTCGGCCCCAAAAGCCTAGCGAAACGGGATTTGCGGCGCGCCGCTGTTTTTTTGTGCAGGATGTTGCGTTGGGCGGCCTTGTCCATTTTTTGGTAGAGGACCTTCAGAAGTTCACTGGTTTCGGACTTTTTGTCTTTGACGGCGGAAAGGAATTTTTTGACCGTTTTTTTAAGGTCGGTCTTGATGTCGAGATTCCGCATGTGACGGGTGCGGTTCTTGCGTAGATCTTTGACGGCGGTCCTGCGTTGAGGCATTTGTGTAATATAACAAACATCCCAAAAATGTCAAACGATAAATCACAGCCCCTCCGGGCCTATCGGCCCGTAGGGCCGGAGGCTTCCCACGCCCACTGGTCCATTTTAAGGTCCAGCGGCATCGTCGCTTCCGGTGTTTTGGCATCGCGGTTTTTAGGGTTTATCCGGGACGTGGTCATCGCGCATTTTATGGGAACAGGCCTGCTGGCCGAGGCGTTTTTTGTGGCCCAGCGCATCCCCAATTTATTGCGGGACCTGGTGGGTGAGGGCGCGGCCAACGCGGCCATTGTTCCGGTCCTCTGTGAATACAGCCAGAAAAAGAGCAGGGCCGAATGGCAGGAATTGGTCAACGCGGTCATGGCCTGGGGTGTGATCATTTTGGGCGTCATCACCGTCGCCGGTATGGTCGCCGCCCCGTGGATCGTGCGTTTGATGGCCCCCGGCTTTATGGGAGATGCGGCCAAATTCCAATTGACCGTGGACTTGACCCGCATCATGTTCCCGTATCTGGTCCTCATCGCGCTCACCGCGTTCCAGGTGGGCATCCTGTATACGCTGCAGTCTCCGTGTTTGCTCAATGTGGCCATGATCGTAAGCGTTTGGGCCGCATGCCTGTTCTCCTGGCATTTGGCATACGCGTTGTCCGTCGGGGTGCTGGTCGGCGGGGTGTTGCAGTTGGGGGCGCAGGGACTGGCGTTAAAAAAACAGGGCGTGCATTACGTCAGGCCCAAAACGTTGAATAACGAAGGGGTGAAAAAGATTTGGTCTTTGCTCGCGCCGCGCGCCCTGGGGTCGGGCGTGTATCAATTGAATGTTTTTGCCGACACTTTTTGCGCGTCCCTGGCGGCCATTGTCGGGGCAGGCGGCATCGCGGCCATTTATGGTCCTTGTCCCGTCGGCGCTGGGCATGGTGCTCTTGGGAGGGGTGATCATCCGTCTTGCCTTCCAGCGCGGTTCATTTGACGCCTATTCGACCCAGATCACGTCCCAGGCCCTGATATTTTTCGCTCTGGGCCTGCCGTTTTACGGCATTTCTCGTATTTTTGTTTCCGCTTTTTATGCCCTGCAGGACACCAAAACGCCGGTGAAGGTCGCGGCATTGTGTCTGGTCATCAATGTGGTGTTGAATTTCATCTTGATGTATCCATTGAAGATCGGCGGCATCGCCCTGGCCAGCAGCATTTCCGGTCTGGTCAAC
>JACPXN010000037.1 GCA_016196515.1 Candidatus Omnitrophota bacterium
GGAGGCGACGATCAAATTCTCCCGAACATCATGGATGGCGATGCCGACCAACCGTTCACGGTCGGAAAACCTGTCCACCGTGGATTGAAGGGCCTTGGTGTTGTCCGCCGATAATAAGGGTTCAACCGCGATCTTAAGGGTGTCGGCAATGACACCGGCCCTTTTTTCCAATTCTCCCTTGAGACGGTCTTCTTCCTGCCTGACCTGCCAGAATGAAAACACGAACGCGACCAGGGCCACGATGCCGATCAAAAAACAAACAAGTCTCACCGTTATTTTCATTGGTCTCCTTTACTCTTCCATCAGCCGCTTTTTGTCGTAGATCATGCTCTCGCGGGAATATTCGGACGTGTCGAGCTTGCCGGTGTCCATGCGGATCGCGTCTTCGGGGCAGACCTCCACGCAAAAACCGCAGTAGACGCATTTGCCCAGATCCAGGATGAATTCGGCGGGGTATTTCTCAATGTTGGGGTCCGGGTGTTCGGCCGCCGTGATCTCAATGCAGCGCGCCGGGCAGACGGTCTCGCACATCATGCAGGCGACACACCGGGGAGAGCCGTCCTCGCGTTTCGTCAGGCGGTGGCGGGTCCTTGTCCGGCTGGATAAAGGCCGGGGCTGTTCGGGATACTGATACGTGACCGCGGCGGGAATGTCCTTCAAAAGGCCGACGGCATGAAGGACATGCAGGGTGAAGTTACGGAAGAAATGCGCGGAGGTCAGATAGATGCCGCTGACCACCGACGGGATGTAGGTGTTTTCCCACCATGTCAATTCGCGGCGGTTCTTCTGTTTCCATGCCCGCTTCATCTGGGCCAAACGCAAAAAAGCGAACGGCCCTTTGACATCAAAATATTTTCTAAGTTCCGGGTGTTCCATATTCCTGTACGGGCGACCCGGCGGGTCGCCCCTATCTTAAAAGGACCAATACAATCGCCGTGACCGCGATGTTGACCAGGGACGCCGGAAGCAAGATCTGCCACCCCAAGCGCATCAGTTGGTCATAACGGAATCTCGGCAGGGTCCAGCGGATGGCCATCAGCATCCCGATAAAAAAAGTCAGTTTGGCAAAGAACGCCAGGACCCCCAGCACCGTCACGGCCAACTGCCCGACGGCAACCTGGCCTCCCCACGGAAAATAAAATCCGTCCGGATGCAGATAAGGCACCTGCCATCCGCCCAAAAACAAGGTCGTCATCAAAGCGGAGACCAGCACTGTTTCCACCAGGTCGGCCATAAAGAACATGCCGAATTTCATGCCGCTGTATTCCACGAAATAACCGACGATCTCCGACTCCCCCTCGGGAAGGTCAAACGGCGTGCGTTTGGTCTCGGCCGTGGCCGCGGTCAAAAATAAAACAAAGGCCAGCGGCTGGACAAAGACCCCCCATTTGGGAAGCCACCCGCCCATCAAGTATTCCCCTTGGGCGCGGACCAGCGCCTGAAGGTCCAGCGTGTTAAAGACCATGACAACGCCCATGATGGCCGCTCCCATGGTGATCTCATACGCGATCATCTGGGCGGCGCCGCGCATCCCGCCTAAAAAGGCATAATTATTATTGGAAGAAAACCCGGCCAGCACCACGCCATAAATGCCCATGGACATCATGGCAAAGATAAAAAGAAGGGCGATGTTGATGTTCGCGGCCTGAAGTTCAATGACCTTGCCCCCCACGATCAGTTGATCACCGACGGGAATGGCCGCAAAGCCGACCAAGGCGAAGGTGACCGACAAATAAGGGGCGATATTGAATAAAAACTTGTTGGCGCCCTGCGGGATGAATTCCTCCTTGCTAAGCATTTTGAGCACGTCGGCGATGGCGTGAAAAAGCCCCAGGGCCTTGAAGCCGAAAATGGACGCGCGGTTGGCGCCAATGCGGTCCTGCATCACCGCGCTTTGCTTGCGCTCAACCCAGGTCAAGAGCCCGGCGATGCCGAACATCGTTGATATCGTAGCGCAGGCCAACACCAGTTTGATCCAGATATCTTGCATGGTTTATTTTTTTAGGACCATTCCTTGATCGCTGATCTTTTCATAAGACATCCCCGCAAACCCGGCAACGGTTTTAGCAATGTCGTTAAATACGTCCTGTGAGTCCTTGTAAGAAAGCGGACTTCCCAATTGTCCGGCGAGAAGGGACACGATCTCCCAGTCGCCTTTTGAATCCCCCAACGGAAAGAATGCCGGCCGGATGCGCTGCACCCTCTGCTGACAATTGGTGAATGTCCCGTCTTTTTCCGCGTAAACACTGCCGGGCAGGTTCAAATGGGCATAGCCGCAGGTATCATTGATATTACTGCCCTGAAAGACAAAAAGTTTGACCTTCCGGGCGATCTGGGCGACCGTCTCTTCGCCGAACAGCTTGACCAGATCATGACCGAACACATAAAGAAGGTCAAGTTCTCCCTGCCTCGCTTTTTGCACGATCGTCTGCGCGTCCGCCTGGGCCCCAAGGATGGCCAATGCGCCGGCCGTGTTGGGATTCTTGTCCGCCTTAATAAGGAAATCATCACTGTCCCCGGGTCTTTCAGGCGCCTTGAAGTCCACGTGCGCTTTAAGGGTCTCTTTGAACAATTTGCGGATGACAAACAGGTCTTCATTGGTCAACTGGGCCGAAGCCAAAACCCCAATGCGCTCCGGCTTGGTGGATTGAAGGATTTCAGCGATCCGTTCAACCGCCTCGCTCCAGGGAACAAGTTTATCTAAATATTGCGGGGACAGGATGCGGTTCTCGTCAATAAAATGGTAATTGTACCGGCCGCTGTCGCAGATCCAGTAATTGTTGACATTGGGGTTGTGCCGTGGCTTTAAGCGCATCACGCGCTCTTTTTTCTGGGTGTGCGGCCGCGACTTGTCCCAGTCAATGTCAATGTTGCACCCCATGCTGCAGCCAGGGCACACGGATCTGGTGTGGTCCAGATACCAAACGCGGCACTTGAAGCGGAAATCCTTGTCGGTCAAAGCGCCGACCGGGCAGATGTCCACGACGTTCCCGGAATATTTGTTGTCCAGTTCTTTGCCGGGATACACATCCACCTGCGAATGATCGCCGCGCTCAAAAACCCCGAATTCGCAGGTTTGCGTGATGTGGTCCGTAAAACGCACACAGCGGGTGCAGAGGATACAGCGTTCCTGGTCCAGCATCACCGTCGGGCCAATCGAAAAGGCCTTCTTTTCCTTTTTGACCTTCACGGACGCCAGACGGCTGTCATACTGGCCATGCTCCATATAATAATCCTGGAGTTTGCATTCCCCGGCCTGGTCACACACCGGGCAGTCCAGCGGATGATTGACGAGCAAAAATTCCAATACGGTTTTACGGGCTTCAAGCACTTTAGGAGAATTCGTCTTAACGACCATGCCCGCGGCCACCGGCGTATAGCAGGCGATCTGCAGTTTGGGCTGTTTTTCAACTTCCACCATGCAAATACGGCAATTACCGGCGACGGGCAGGGCCGGATGGTAGCAGTAACGGGGAATTTCAATTCCCAATTTTTCCGCGGCCTGGAGGATCGTTGTGCCGGCCGGGACCTCTATCTTTTGTCCGTCAATGGTCAGATTCGGCATACTCTCTCTTTGATCTTATTTTCAAACTCTTCGCGGAATTTTAAAACATAACTGCCGACGGACATGGTCACCGCGTCGCCAAACGCGCAGATCGTGTTGCCGCCGATATTGCCGATGATCCCCGGGAGATTGGCCAGATCATGCGGCCGCGCTCCCCCATGATAAAGTTTTTTCAAATTGTTGTAGACCCAGCCGCTGCCCTCGCGGCAGGGCGAACACTGGCCGCAGGATTCATGCGCAAAAAACCGCGCCGCGACCATGGCCGCCCAGACCATGTCCGTGGTGTCATCCATGACAATGATCCCGCCGGATCCCGCCATGGAGCCGATGCTTTTAAGGGAATCAAAATCCATCTTTACATCGATCTCATCCGCGGTCAAAACCGGGGCTGATATCCCGCCGGGGATGACGGCTTTGAGTTTCCTGCCGTTGGGGACCCCTCCGGCGTGCTCATAGATGATCGCGCGCAAGGTGGTCCCGTTGGGCAGTTCATAAACCCCGGGTTTGTTCACATGCCCGCTCACGCAAAAAAGCCGGTTCCCGCCGTTTTTGGGGGACCCTAATTTGGCAAACCATCCACCGCCGTTGGCAATGATGGGCCCCACACAGGCCAGGGTCTCGACATTGTTGATCACCGTCGGGCATCCGAATAATCCCACCACCGCGGGGAACGGCGGCCTAAGGCGGGGGAAACCTTTTTTCCCTTCCAGGGATTCCAAAAGCGCTGTTTCCTCCCCGCAAATGTATGCCCCGGCCCCCGGATGCACGACCACATCAAGATCGAAGGTCGTTCCCATGATCCCCTTGCCCAAATACCCCGATGAATTTGCCTCGTCGATCGCGGCTTGCAGGGTCTGCATGGATTTGACGTATTCGCCGCGGACATACACATAGGCCTTGTGGCTTGCGATGGCATAGCAGGTGACGATGATCCCCTCAAGCAGGGCATGGGGATCGCGCTCAAAGATGTATTTGTCCTTGAACGTGCCGGGCTCGCCCTCATCCCCGTTGACGACCAAGTATTTCGGTTTCGGGTTGGCCTGCGGGATAAAGCCCCACTTCATCCCCGTCGGAAAACCTGCCCCTCCGAGCCCCCGCAGGTTGGACTTTTTGATCTCTTCAATGACCTGGGCTGGTGTCATTTGGGTCAAGGCCTTGCGGGCCGCCTCGTAACCTTTATTTTTAAGGTAGGTCGCGAGGCGGTGCGAATTTTCCAGGCCGAAATTCCTGGTGAGGACTTTTTCCATAGGTCTATTTATTCTGATCGATCAACTCATTGATCTTCTTTTTGTTCAAGAAACCCCTGTATTCCTTGTTGCACTGCATCATGGGTGCCAACTCACACGCCCCCAGGCACTCCACCACGCTCAAACTGAATTTTCCGTCGGGGGTTGTTTCGCCGGGCTTGATGCCCAGGCGGTCTTTAATATGCCCAATGATGTCCTCGCCTCCGAGCAAGGCGCAGGACGTGGTCTGGCAGACCGAAAAATGGCATTTGCCTTTTTTTGTTTGATGGAACAGATGGTAAAAGGAAACCGCCTCATGGACGTGGACGACGGGAACGCCCAAATATCGGGAAACGTCCTGTTCCGACTCCGGGGAAATCAGCCCCTCCTTCTCCTGGACCGCATGCAGGACAGGCAAAAGCGCGGCCTGTTTTTGCTCATACTGGCCTGTGATCTTGTCCAATTGTCGTAATAGTTCCGTGGTGAACATTTTATCTGTCCAACTCGCCTGCGATCATGTTGACGGACCCGAACGTGGAGACCATGTCTGCCATCATGCCGCCGACCAAACATTTGGGTAACGCGGCCATGATCGGGAAACACGGCGGATGGACACGTACTCTCCAGGGAAGGTCCCTGCCGTCGCTGACAATATAAAATCCCAGTTCTCCGTTGGCCCCTTCAACGGGAAAATAGACCTCTCCGACGGGAGGGCGGATCCCGTGGCCATACATGACCAACTTGAAGTGGTTCATCAATCCCTCAATATTGCCGTAGGTGTCTTCCTTGGCGGGCAGCACAACGTCTTTTTTGTCCGCGCTGATCGCGTCATAATACCTCTTTGTCCCGCCCTGCAGGGTGGGGTCCAAATCAACCTCATCTTCAATGAGATCTTCGGTTTGTCCCATTTTGGCGCGGTCAACCATCTCGGCGGCCGGGATGACACAGCCCGTTAACTCGCCGGAAATGGGCCCGTCGGGAATTTGCTGAAAGCATTGCTCGATCATCCTTAAAGATTGCTCCATCTCGGCCATGCGGACAAAATAACGGTCCAGATTGTCCCCCGTGGTCCCGGTGGGAACTTCAAAATCCAGGCGGTCATAGATGAGATACGGGCTGGCCTTGCGGACATCATAGGCAACGCCCGTGGACCTTAAGAAGGGGCCGGTGATCCCATAGGCGATCGCGTCTTCGGCGGAGATCTTTCCGATGCCCTTCATGCGGTCAAAGAAAATGCGGTTGCGGGTCAATAACTCGTCCACCTCGATGAGGACCTTGCGGACGTCCGCGATCTTTTGAAAGGCCTTGTCAACGAAGCCAGGGGTCAGGTCGGCCTTGACCCCGCCGATACGCACATAGGAAATGGTCAGCCGGGCACCGGTGATCTCTTCCACCAGTTCATACAAATATTCGCGGGCCTTGATCATGTACAAAAACACCGACATGGCCCCCAGTTCCATGGCGGAGGCACCGATGCAGGTCAGATGGTCGGTGACGCGCGAGATCTCGCTCATGATGACCCGGATGTATTTCGCGCGTTCCGGGATGTCGATGCCCAGCAATTTCTCGACGGTCATCGCGAAACCGACGTTATTGATAAGCGGAGAAACGTAATTGAGCCGGTCGGTGTAAGGAAAACACTGGGCATACATGACCGTTTCGCACATTTTCTCAAAGGCCCGGTGCAGATATCCGATCTCAACGTCAACACCTTTGATCTTCTCGCCTTCCAATTCCATGATCAGCCGAATGACGCCATGCATCGCCGGGTGCGAAGGGCCTACGTTCAACAGCATGTTGCGTGTTTGTGTAGCCATCCGCACCACTAACTCTGTGGTCCTATCAATGGTTGACGTTTGTTAAAAGGATAATCCTTGCGCAAAGCATGCCCCTGGAATTCTTCATACATGAGGATCCGTTTCAAATTCGGGTGGCCTTTGAATTGAATGCCGAACATGTCCCACACTTCCCGCTCATACCAATCAGCGCCCGGCCAAAGGCCTGTCAACGTGTCCACTTCGGGGTCCTTCTCGTCCACAGGGACCTTGAGGCGGAGCCGA